>DYHM01000004.1:0-14025 GCA_020724125.1 Patescibacteria group bacterium
TAAATGCGACCTTTGCCTATATTTTACTTGATATTTTCAAAGCGCGTAAGTCCTGATAAAAGAAATTAAATTAGTTTTGTTGGCAATTGTTTATTTCGACCTTTTAATTTCTTTTATTATAACGTAAAATTAATGTTTTAGGATGAGCTCATAGAAATTTGTTTCACGAAATTTATAGAAATTTATTCGCTTCAATTAATTTCCATTAATTTCCATTAATTTCTATTTTATTTTACATTTTGATTTTTGATTTTTGCATTTTATTTTATTGATTTGCATTTTAGATTTTACCCAAGTATTCAATTTCTTCTTCTAATTCGATATTGAATTTGTGTTTGACCTTTCTTTTGATTAATTTAATTAGCCTTAAAACATCCTTTGCCTTGGCTGTTTTTTTTCCTTGATTTTTATTTTCCTTTTCTAAATATCGCTGCTGAATATATTGTTGTTTGCCGCGGGAATTTTTATTGAGGTTGATTATAAAATTGCTATGCTTATCCGAGATTTTAACTTGACCAATCTGAACTCCTTTTAATCCGCATTGTTCAATCAGATAAGCGGCTGGTATTTCGTCTTTCTGTTTAAATTTTTCTAATTCTGGAAATTTTTTTAAAAATTTTTGATTTTTGATTTTTAGTTTTTGATTTTTAAATATGCAGCCAGCCGAAGGAAATTTCAAGGGATGATTTTGTTTCCGATATCTTAAATTTTCTTTTATTTTCTGTTTAATTTGTTTTTTGTTCCCCTTTTTAAATTCAAAAATAGCCGAAACAATTATCAAATTCTTTTTTTCTTTAAAAACGCTATTTTTATAACCGAATTTTAAATTTTTTCTTTTAATGGTTTGCCATTCAAGGTTGTCAGAATTTAAAACTTCCACTTCTTTAACCATTTCAGAAATTGAATGACCAAAAGCGGCCGCATTGCCCCTGATGGCGCCGCCGACAACGCCCGGAATGCCGGCCGCCCATTCCAAACCAGCTAATCCCCTTTTCTCGGTTATCTTTATCAAGGCGTTCAATTCTGCCCCTGCTTCCGTAAAAATTTCTTTATTCCGGTTTTTAAAATTTTTAAACTCTATTTTAATAACTAAACCATTAAATCCTTGGTCGGAAACCAATAAATTACTTCCCCCGCCCAAAATAAAAAATGGCATTTTTTTCTTATTGGTCCATTCTATCGTTTTTCTTAACTCTTCTTTATTTTTTACTTTTAAAAAATACCGAGTCTTTCCGCCAATTTTAAAAGCGGCATAATCGCGCAAATAAACATCTTTTTTTATCTTTTTTAAAAAATCTTTTTTCATTTTTAAATTAAAATTAAAAATTGTTAAGATAATGCCACTCTAAAATTTCTTTGGCTGCTTGTTGAACTATTGGTTGCAATCCTTTTATATTTTCTAAAACTATTGTTAAAACAATCCTTGGATCTTCGTAAGGAGCGAAAACAGTTATCCAGTAATTATAAATCTGTTTTTGAGGATAAACCTGGGCTGTGCCTGTTTTGGCTGCTGTTGAAATTGGTAAAGAATTCAAAACAACCGCTGACCCCTGAGGTAAAGAAACCGCTAATCGCATTCCCTGACGAATAATTTCAACTGTTTTTGGACTAACAATATCTTCTTTTAAGACCTCGGGAAGAATTTCTTTTTTCTCGCCAAAACCGAAATTTTCCGATTGGTTTAAAATTGCTTTTACTAATCGGGGTTTGAAAATTTTCCCCTTATTAGCTATCATTTGAAAAGAAACAGCGACTTGAAGAGGAGTGGCTAAAATATACCCCTGTCCAATAGAAAGATTGTAAGTGTCGCCTTGATACCAAATTCGTTCACTGGGAGCTCGAGAACTAAAATAATTTTCCTTCCAGGCTGGCGTTGGCACTCTGCCGACTACTTCTCCTGGCAAATCCACACCCATTTTTTCACCCAAACCAAATTTTTTTAACCAATCAGCAATTTTAGTTACGCCTAAACCGACAAAATTTCTCGGTAATCTTGAATCAGCTGTGGCTGACGCTTTATAACCGCCGCCAATTATGTAAAAGAAAGGGTTTACTGATTCCGCAATGGCTTTTTTAATATCTGTCCAACCATGAAATTTCCAGTCAGCAAAACAACTAATCCGTCCCTCTGTTCCTTGAGCAGAAAGACAAAGTTTTAAAGGAGCAAAAATGGCGGTCTTTTCAGTTATAATGCCTTCTTCTAAAGCGGCTAAACCAATCAAGGGTTTAATGGTTGAACCAATTAGATAGATTCCCTGAATCACCCGATTTAATTGGGGATTTTTTGGATTTTCATTTAAAAGTTTTAATTCGGCTATTGTTATTCCCTTGCTAAAAAGATTATTATCAAAACTTGGCAAAGAAACCGAAGCTAAAATCTCGCCGTTTTGAGGATTAAGAGCCACGGCCGCCACTGCTTCGCCTTTTCCTTGTTCTAAAATTTTTTTTAATGTTTCACTTATTTTCTTTTGAAGTTCAAGGTCTAAACTTAAAATCAAACTTTGACCGGATTGCGGCAACTTTTTTATTTTTTGAGAAATTTCCCTTCCCCGAACATCTCTTTCTATTTCTAAAACACCTTTTTTTTCAGCTAAAACTTTTTCATATTCTTTTTCTAAACCCGTCTTGCCAATATAATCTCCGACTTCATAATCCCCTCCCCAGTCCTTGAGTTCCTGGGTTGATATTTGACCTAAATATCCCAAAATATGACTTAAACTTTCTTCGTTAAAATAATCTCTTTTGAATTGTTTTTTAATTTTAAATCCTAAAAACTTTCTATTCTGGGTTTCAATTAAAATTAATTCCTGAATAGAAAGATTTTTTTTCAAAAGAATCAAGTCGTCAGAACCACGCCTAATTTTTTCTTCTAATTCTTGAGGAGAATTATTAATAATTTCAGCTATTTCTTTTATAGATTTATCTCTTTCTTTTTTTCTTTTTGGTAATTCGGAAATTTTAACAACTAAATCAAAAGTGTCTTGATTAAAAACCAATTGGTTCATATTTCGGTCATAAATTACTCCCCTTTCTGCCTTAATTTTCAAATCCACAAATTGATTTTTCTGAGCAAGAAGATTGTATTGAGAATACTGAAGTATTTGAAGTTTAAAACTGACTAATAAAAGAGTCAAAAGAAGCAAAATTTCAAAAATCCAAAAAATCAAAAATCTTTTTTCTTCAAAAGGAGATTCAAGTTTTCTTTTCCAAAACCCAACCTCTTCCTCTCGTTTTTTTAAAAGATGGTCTAAAAAAATTTCTTCAATTTCCAGTGGTTGAGAGTTAATTTTTCGACGAAACCGTTGAAAGGAAAACATAGGAGTCATTGGTGGCCCCTGATTTTTCTAACAGGGACTATTCGATAAATGCCGGCTTGCGGAAATTTCGTCTTTGACGAAATTATTTAAAAAATTATTTAACTAGGTAAATTTTGCATTTTGATTGTTTATTTTTTTTAATTTATTTCAATAACAATTTCCATAAAGGAATGAATTTTATTTTTTTCCTTTATACTTCTTTTCACCTTCGAAATCAGGGGTAATAATTGAAAGATTGCTGCATTTTAATTCTTGACTTGCTTTAATTAAAGATTTAATTTTCATTTCTTTGGTTTGATAATCTGCGATATCAAAACAAACTTGAAAGAGTGAAATAACCTTCTCCCTTTTTTGATTAAAAAATCTAATTCACTATCGTTAAAAGAGTAATAAAAAAAATTCTTATTTGGCTCAACACCTCTTCTTAAGAGAGAAAGAAAAAATAAATTCTCTAATTTTTTACCTTTATCATTGTCTAAAATACTAATAAAAGCGTTATCTACTGTATAAATTTTTGGAATACTTTGCTCCGTTTTTTTTAAAGAAAAAGAAAATTTTTTAAAGGAAAAAAAATAAAAGCATCATTGAAAAATTCAAGATAGTTATAAGATAGTTATAAAGACTGTTTTTGCTGATTTTGATATTGAGAGACTTTAAAAAATTATAGAATTTATGAATTGAAAACTCTTTTGCCTTAACTAAACGGTTGGTGGGCAAATGAAATGGAGACTCAATTCAATAATTTCTCTTTTGATTTTTGGTTAATTTTGAAAGATAGTTTTTTAATCAAACTTAGTTTTTGTTCGTTTTCAAAATAAATGTAAAGCATTTCTTCTTTAAGATTCCACCCTGATAAGACAAAGAAATTAATGTAGGATTTAGGAATAGATATTTTCTCATTAGTTATTTCAATATGTATCCTTTTCCTGTTTCTGGATTTTCATAGACCTTTCTGATAAAGTAGATTTTAGGAATAAAGCCTCTCTTCTCTGGCTTTGGCTGAGGAGATTTATAGCCCAAATACCATTGATAGTTTTTATTGAATGCTTCTAATCCTTCATCAAGGTGCTGAATATCTTTGAACTCAATTCTGTTCCAGAATTTTCTGGAAAAGACGCTGTTTGAACCCTCAATTGAAGCCTGAGACCAGGGCTTTCTGGGCGGTGTAAAAATAGGAATAACCTGCTTTTTTAAAAACCATAAAGGTGCTTTACTGATAACTCTTGGATGAGAAGAACTACCAGCCATAGCAAATCCATTGTCTATTTTTACCACATCTGGTTTCTCAAACTTATTGAAAAACCTCTTAGATTCTTTGATAACATTATCTCCTGTTTCTCCTGTTATTCTTCTAAAATGCTTTAATTTACGAGGTTTTTTAAGAGAAAAGCCAATAAAGTTTAAGGGCTCTGTTCTTCCCCGAATGAATTTCTTACCAATGAAATCTATCTCCAAAAGACTTTCTCCTAATTGATTGATAGAGTATTCCGGATAATGAAGATATCTTGAAGCACCTTTGTTTCCGTCTTTCTGAATCTTTTCTGAAAGACCCGCCTCTTTTAAAACCCTGCCAATGAATTTAGGATGAGGAGATTTAATCAAAGGATATTTCTCTTGCCATCTTTGAATGATGGCTGATGTTCCAGTAAAGAATGTTTTTGAATTCTGAACCAACCCTTGATGGATTTCTTTAATCCTTTTAAGTTCCACCTTGCTATGTTTTCTTGTTTTACCTTTTTGCCAACCTCTCATATCTTTGGTAAAATCTTGATTAGGCGATTGAGTCCAAGCCATAACAAAATCCCAACTTATTCTTAATTGCTTTTTAATTTGTTCTTTGGTAAACTTTTTTTAAAATACATTTCATTGACTGTTTGCCTTAATTTTATTCTTAGTTGTTTATGCATAATTTTAATAATTTTGAATTAAATTTTATATTTATTATTCGACTTAATTTAATTTATCAAAATTACAAAGAATTACAAATGAGTCTCCGATTTCATTTGTCCGCCAACCAATACGAAAGGTATATTATAGGGGCTCGACCCCTGCTTTTGAAAATTACTAAAGGAAAAGGGGTTCGGAGTTTTGGAGAAGTTCGTTTTGATATCAAAGAGTTATGGAATAAAAATGTTTTTATTGATGATCCAAACTTTGTTGGCGGGAAGACAGGTTATTTGACTCAACTAAAATACAATGCTCTTTTTATTTTTAGATTTCTTACTGATGATGAAAAAATTCGAGATATTGTAATTATTCTTTTGGGGTCGGAAGACAACAGAAATGATACTCAGAAAATTTATAAATGGCTTCGGAAAAATTACCACTTATCACCTACTTTAACTATAAAAGATTAGAATTAAATGTTTTATGAAAAAATCACTTATCGTAGCAAATTGGAAAATGAACCCACAAACATTGCGCGAAGCCAAGAAGATTTTTAATTCATTAAAAAAGGGGGTAAGAAATGTTAAAAATATGGAGATTGTTATTTGTCCGCCATTCACTCAATTTTCAATTTTCAATTCTCAATTTTCAAAAAACATTAAATTAGGCGCCCAAGATTGTTTTTGGAAACAAGGAGGAGCGTATACCGGCGAAATCTCTCCTCAAATGTTGAAAAATTTAGGCGTAAAATATATTATTGTCGGTCATTCGGAACGAAAAAATTTTTTGGGCGAAAATGATGAAATAATAAACAAAAAAATAAAAGCGGTTTTGGAAATAAACCTTCACCCTATTTTTTGTCTCGGCGAAACCAAGGAAGAAAAAAATAAAAACCAAACCTTCAAGGTTTTAGAAAAACAATTAAGGGAAGGTTTAAAAGGAATAAATAAAACAAAAATCAACAGAGTAATTTTAGTCTACGAACCAATCTGGGCAATAAGCACTACGGAAAAAACTGTTGATTGTTCGGTTCAAGACGCTTTAGGAGCTATTTTATTTTTAAGAAAACTTATTTCTCAAATGTTCAGTAAAAAAATAGCTCAAGAAATTCTTGTTTTATATGGTGGAAATGTTAATGGAAAAAACGCTAAAGAGTTTTTAAACGAAAAATGGATAAATGGAGTTTTGGTTGGCGCCGCCTCGTTAAACGCCGAAGACTTTAAAAAAATAATAAAAAGTGTATAATTAAAAAAATAAAAAGTTAGTTTGTGATAACTCCTTAATCTTAAGAATTGATAAAAGTTTTCCATATTGTCTTTAAACTTGCAAAATGATTTATAATGAATGTGGTTCCAAGTAAAACAAAAAATAAAACAGAAAAGGAAATTAAAATTAAACTACCCAACCGACGAAGCGGCGGGGATTCTTCCCATAAGGCTCTGTCAGCAGGTTAAAATAATCTTACCGCCTCAGAGATATTTCTTGATTTCTGAATGATTATCCTAAATTTACCGCGACCCCGAGCGCGGAGGCTCGGGAAAATCTTTAAGTTAAATTATATTATGGTCAGAATAAAAAGAGGAACAATCGCCCATAAACGAAGAAAAAAGGTTTTAAAACAAGCCAAGGGTTTTCGTTGGGGAAGAAAATCAAAATATAGATTAGCCAAGGAGGCCTTAATGAAGGCCGGAACCTACGCTTATAGGGATCGAAGAACGAAAAAAAGAGAGTTTCGGCGATTGTGGCAAATCCAGATTAACGCCGCCTGCCGCAAGTTTGGTATTTCTTACAGCAAATTCATTCATCGTTTAAAAGAAAAAAACATCATTATAGACCGTAAAGTTTTAGCTATATTAGTTAAAAATTATCCTGACATCTTTGCTAAAATTATTAAAATAATGAAAAGTAATCACTCATCTAATTGAGGATATATAAAAATAAATAAATTATCTTTTATCTAAAAATATCTTAAATAAATACGATTCTTTCATTCAAGAAATAAAAACAACCGGAATTGAAATCCCTCTGAACAACAATATTAAATAGTCCGAATATCGGCTTCCTTTTGAAGTTCTTTAATGTTTTTAAAGCCTTGTTTTTGCAAGCTTTGTTTCAAACCAGCAATCAGTTGGGGAATAAAATCATAACCTGAACCCCGATAAGGCACTTTAATTACTTTACCTTCGGGAAATTTTATTTTCATTTTTTCAATTCCATATCTTAAACTGCCTCGTTTTTCCATTGCTTCTATTGAGCCCATACCGCGATATTTTTTTATCATTTTATTTTCTTGCCAATCAAATTCTTTTTCGCTCGGCGCTTCTTCCAAACCAGCCAACAAACCTCCCATCATAACCGTCTGAGCGCCTAAAGCTAATGCCTTGGCAATATCTCCTGGTTTAGCAACATCCTGACCAATATAATCAAGAACCTTTATTCCGCCGTCAGCAATAATTGGAATAAAACCATATTTTCTTTTTAATTTTTTAACCGCTTGGCTGCAATCCCAGACCGCTGAGCCCTGAGCGCGGCCAGCTCCTAATTCCTGCTGGGTAATACAAGCCAAACCCGGTCCGATACCTACCCTTAAACCATCGCAATATTTCGCTCCGGTTTGGAGAATTTTTTCCACCATTGACGCCGAAGCGACATTTCCTAAAACAATTTCTAATTTCGGAAAGTTTTTCTTAACCCACTTAGCAATTTCCAATTGTTCTTCGAAAACAACGCCGGCATCAATAACAATACCATCAACACCAAACTCCACGGCCCCGGTAATTCTTTCTTGGGCTAATTTTATTCTGGCCTCCACGGCTATAAAAACCCTGAGTTGTTTATTTTCATTTTTAGTTGCCAAAGGAAACAGAGCGTTTTTTTTCAAATCGCTGTCAGTAACTAAAGCAATGAGTTTGAATTTATCATCAACGATCGGCAGGGTGTCAAGGTTGTTTTTTCTAATAATTTTATTCGCTGTTTCAATGTTATTTTTATCAAAAGTATTTTTGCGATGAGCAGTAATTAGTTTTTCAGCGGGAGTCATAATTTTTTTTAACGGCAAGGATAAAGATTTTAAATCCAAATACCTGACATCGCGGTGAGTAACAATGCCAATCAGTTTTGTTTTTGATGTTCCATCTTTGGTAATTGGCGCGCTGAAAAATCCATATTTATCGTGAATTTCAAAAACATCTTTTACTAAATGATCTGGACTTAAACAAACTGGGTTTTTAATAAAACCCGCTTCAAATCTTTTAACTTTTTCAACCTGAACCATCTGTTCCCTAATGGTTAAAAAATTATAATGAATAACCCCAATACCGCCCATTAAAGCGATGAGAATTGCCATATCTGCTTCGGTAACCGTATCCATCGGCGATGAAACAAAAGGGGTCTTGAGGATAATATTTTTAGTAAAATGAGTAGTTAAATTTACTTCGTCTCTTTCAAAATTAGGCAAACGATTAGGAACCAAAATAATATCTTTATACCAAAATTCCCTGTCCCGCAAAAAATTTGTTCTTTTATGAGGTTTATTTTTTAAACTTGAATGCAGTTTAGCCATAAATAAAATCTATATTTCATTTTAAGAATCAGAAAAGTCAACTTTATAAATTTTTATTGATTCCTGGCGGCCGCGTATTTCAACAACGTCTAAAAATTCCAAGGAATAATTTTTTTTCAATTTATTCTTAACGCTCTCGCTAATAATAATTTTTGTTTTGTAGGTCTTATTGAGACCTTCAATCCGCGAAGCGATATTAACCGAATCTCCAATGGCTGTATAATCAAATCTGATTTCTGAACCAATATTGCCAACTATAACCGAACCTGAATGAATGCCAATGCCTATATCTAATTCTGGCAATTTTTTTTCTTTTAATTCATTATTCAAAATTTTTAATTGTTTTACCATTGCCAAGCCAGCCCCTAAGGCGCGGTCGGCCTGATCTTCGTCTTCCAAGGGCGCGCCCCAGAAAGCCATAATAGCGTCGCCAATGTATTTATCAACAATTCCTTTTTGTTTAAGAATCTCCCCAGACATTATTGTAAAATATCTATTAAGAATTTCCACTAAAATTTTTGCCGGCAGTTTTTCCGAAAAACCGGTAAATCCCCGAATATCAGAGAAAAGAATGGTAATAAATCTTTCTTCTCCGCCCAAACAAAGCTTTTCTGGATTTTTTAAAATTTCTTCCAAAACCTCCTTGGAGACATAACGAGAAAAAGCCTTTTTGATTTCCTGTTTTTCTTTTTGGATAATGAAATAACGATAACTAAATAAACCGAGCGTAGAAAAAATCCAAGCGCTGTTAAGATGAATCAAATTGGGAACAAACCCTTCTTCAATCAAAAAAAACATTAAAACGAACCAAAAAAGACCTAATAAAAAATTTGCCAAAAGAAACTTAATGGACTCTTTGAATTTTAGAAAAATCAGCCAAGAAAATATACTGATTAAAAAAATCCATAAGGTAGAAAAAAGGGTTGAAAGCGGCTTAAAGGAATAACCCTTTAAGAGCATATTAAGGATATTGGCCTGAATTTCCACCCCCTGCATCGGCGTTCCTCGCGAAAGAGGAGTGGGTTTTTCATCATGAAGATCAACCGCCGTGGAACCAATGAGAATAATTTTATTTTTTAATCGGGAAAAAGCAATTTCTTCGGAAATAAAACGATAAAAAGGAATTCGGGAAATGGCGCCGGTTGGCGCCGCAAAAACAATTCGAGGAATTGGTTCCAAAGAATTTTCTTTTGGAATTTCCAAACCAGCCTTTTTAGCAATTAAATAAGAAAAGGCGAAAATTTTTTCCCCATCTCTTGTCTTAATAAAAAGAGGAAATCTTCGCGCCACGGCATCAGAGTCTAATATGAGATTGACGTGACCAAGAAAAACATTTTTAACAGACCCCTCATTATCTAATGAAATGAAAATTTCCAAAGGATTAGTAAAAGAATCACTTTTGGCTTCTCTGTTTTTGATGTTTAAGGAATCAGCTTTAACGGGCAGAATAAAAGGATAGGAAAGATTTTTAATGGCATCAGACAAAATTTTATCGTCTGCCGAGCCAAGCCGCGATTCTTCGGAAAAAATAATATCAAACCCTACTACCAAGGGATGATATTTTTCTATTTTTTTTAATGTCTCGGCAAAAATTTTTCTGGGCCAAGGCCATTGACCTATCTGTTTAATACTCTCATTATCTATGGCAATAATAACGATGTCGGGATGAAAGTGCTGGGGAATAAAAAATAAATCCTCGAGAAAATTTTCTAAACCGCTGAAAAAACCTGCTCGAAGAGAAAAAATCAGCAAAGAAGCAATTATTAAAACAATAAAAAAACCATTAAGGTTTTGTTTCATATTTAAGTTGAGAGTTTAGATGTTCTAAAAGGGTGGTCTTCCTAATTTGTCTTGGGCCGGTAATAATAATAATCTCTTTTCTTTTTAAAAAAGGCGAAATTAAATCTTCTAATTCTCGGTGAATATACATCAATTTAGCAGGGTTATTTTTTCCCCCTAAAGAAATTTAGGCAGGGTTATTTAAAAGAGTCAATTTTATTCTTGTTTTATCTTTATTTTCTAAAATTGCTTTAACCTCGAGTTTCGGTTTCAAATTCTATCTTCGCCCTAACTTTAATAATTGCCGTAGAACCTAAAAAAGCTTGTCCGGTTTCAGGATCTGTCCAGGCGCAAATAATTTGACCCGGCGCCTCGCCCAGTTCCGAGACCGAAGAGTCAAGCCGAGCCCTAAAAGAACCCGGAAATTCCATTGTTCCTATTTTACCCAAAATCTGCCATTGACATTCCCGAGTAACATCTTTTTGACTGCTATCGTCCATTATCAATAAAGCTTTTAAACTGAAAATATCGCCTTCATTAAAAATATCTTTTTCCGTTGAAATAACAACTTTTAAATCCTTAGGCCGGGGAATCGGTTGAATTTTTGATTCGGCTTCTTTTGAAAGTTCATCAATAATTGGAAGTTCAAGTTTTCTTTTATTAATTTTCTTAAATTCAGGCAATTCTTTAGGCAGCTCTTTAATTTTCAATTCCTCTTTTGGTTCAATGGATTTAATTTCCGGCTTAATCTCCTGAAACTCAATTGGTCCTTTAATTTTTTCAATAACTTCTTCTTTTAATTTTATCCTTACCCTCTTTTCTAATTCTTCTTTCTTTTCTAATTCTTCTTCCTTAAATTCTTTTTTCTCATCTTTTAATTCTTGTCTTATTTTTTCAACCCTTTCTAAAAGTTGATTATCAGCCTCTTTATTTTGTTTAACCCAATCATTTTCTAAAATTTCTTTTGGAATTTCTTTAACAATCAACCTCCTTGGTTCCTCTTTTAATTTTTCAATATCTTCTTTTTTGATTTCCAAAATTTCATCTTCTTTAACAATGGTCTTGGTTTCTTCAATTTCTTTTTTAGTTTCAGGATTAAGGGCTTTAGTTTCTATTTTTCCGGCCATTACCCAAAGAGAGGACTTTTCTTTTTGATGTTCAACGACAAAAGCCGTGCCCCGGACCGTTGCCACCACGTTGCTGGTTTTTACCTCCCAGAAAGAGTCAGCCGTGATTAATTGAATCACCCGAGACCAAACCCGACCCAATTTCAAGCCAATTTTTACTCTTAAAGATCTTGTTTGAGGATTAAAACTACTTTCTTCAATAATTAAACTAGTGTTTTTGTCCAAGCGAATTACTGAACCATCGGTGAAATAGATGTTAGCCAAACCATTCTCATTGGTTTCTATAAAATCTCCTGAATTTAATTCATCTCCGCTTTTAAGTTCACTGATGATTTCCTTGGTCTGGGGATCTTTTTTAAAAACATAAGTCGAAACCACCTCAATCCAAGGCTTGGAAATTAAAATCCCCTGTTCCTTTAATTCTTTATTTTTGAATTCCTGAACAATATAAAATCCGGCTATAATTATCAAGACAATCAAAATAATTAAAATAAAAATTTTTAGAAATTTTGTTTTATTTAACATAAGTTCTATATTTTTTCCATTTTTTTAAATTTTAAAATTTCAAAAGGTAAAATAAAATCAATTTTTGTTTTGTTAAATTTTATTGTATTTTCTATGGTTGTATTAACTATCCATGACTGTAAAGGATTATAATTTTCAATAAAATTTCTTAAGCCCGAAGGAATTTTAATTTTCCGAAGGGTTGTTTTAACTTCTATTGGCCAAGGTTTCAATCTTTTTTCTATAACAAAATCCACCTCGGCTTGGTGAAGGGTGCGCCAATAATGAATTTTATTAAAAAATTCTTTATTCTTGGCAAGTTCGGTAAAAACAAAATTCTCCAATAATTGTCCTTTATCTGGCCTTTCAGAAAATTTTTCAAAATTATCCAAACTAAAATTTAAAAAACCGTTATCCCAAAAGAAAATTTTTGGCGTCTTAATTAATTCTTTTCTTAAATTTTTAAAAAAGGGATAAATTTCTTTTAAAACAAAAGTTTCTTTAAGAATATCAAGATAATGCTCAATAGTTTTCCTTTCTACATTTAAAGAATTTGCCAGCTCGTCCATATTAACCAATTGCCCAACTTGATATGCCAATAGTTTAATCAATTTCCCAAAAATTAATGGTTTTTTTATTCTTAAAAAATTTATTATATCTTTTTCAATATAACTGTTATAAATCTCTTCCAATAAATCCTTTTTTCTGCTTAAATTATGTTCCTTAACTACGTTTGGATAACCGCCATAAATTATAAAATCTTCTAAAACAGAAAAAATAGTTTGTTTTTCGTATTGCGAAATTTCTTTTTCTTGATTTATAAGATTGAATAAAACTGGTTCTTTGTGTTTTAAAAATTCAAAAAAAGATAATGGCCAAAGATAAAAAATTTGTTTTCTGCCAGTAAGCGATTCTTGAAATTTTGATTTTAATTCCAATGAAGAAGACCCAGATAAAATCATTTTCAGGTTTAAATTCAAATCATAAATTCCTTTAATAAATCTTCCCGCCTCTTTTATTTTCTGGGCTTCATCAATAAAAAGATAAGTTTTGTCCTTTTTCGTTTTCAAAAACTTAATTACTTCTTCTTGGGACTCAAAAAATTCAACGTCTTTAATTCTATCCAAATTAAAAAAGAAAATTCTTTCTTGGGAAATTTTTTTTTCTTTAATTAGATATTCGCTAAGTAAATTTAAAAGTGTAGTTTTTCCAACTTGACGAGGTCCTATTATAAAAGTAATCTCTTTTTTTGAAAGATGCTTCTTTATCTCTTTAAATAATTCTCTTTCAATAATTTGCGTCATATACTACCATTATAATGCGGTGAAAATGGTTGTCAAGCGTTGTTATTGTCTTTTGGCTCGAATAAGTCTTCATCATCCCTAAGCCACAATAATCGCTTTCTTAAAAATTCAGTATGAGTCATTCCTTTTTCCTTGGCGTAAGCGGAGGACTGAACATCCCAAACAAGCTTATTTAAAATATCCAATACATTTTTTTCTTTCCCACTCACCCATAATTTTTTAATTCCATAACGTTCAAGCATATTTTGAAAATAATTTAATACTTTTATGTCTTCTTCAAATAATTCTTTTAATACTATAAAATACTGTTTAGGATCTATAATAAGATTTATGCCTGCTTCTTTGTCTATAAAAACTAATCCTCTTATTCTTTCTTCAATGGATATTTTTAATTTTTCCCCTATTTCATTTTTAATACGGAGATGAATTCTAAACTTTTCTCTATCTTTCGGATCTCCAAGACCTATTTCAAAAGGCAAATCATAACGAAATTTGTCAAAATCATATCCTAATGCTTTTGGTATTTGATAAATAATCGCGTCAGC
>DYHM01000004.1:14125-19639 GCA_020724125.1 Patescibacteria group bacterium
ATTTGTCAAAATCATATCCTAATGCTTTTGGTATTTGATAAATAATCGCGTCAGCTTCTTTAATTATTTTTATATCACCGAATTCCTTTGGTTTTTCTAATTCCGGAATTGAGTCCAATTTTTTCTTAAAAATTTTAACTGCTTTTTTGCTTAATTCCCCTAACTCTCTCTCTCTGGGTTCTTCGGATTTAGAATGCTCTATTTTTTGAAAATTTATTTTTTCCATAATTTCAAAATGATATTCTTACATTCTTAAAAATGTTGTTATGTGTTATGTGTTCTATGTTCCGTGTTATGTTTTTTTGTGTTTTTAAATTAAAAATCAAATTCTACAATAATAATTTCAAGGGAACCAAGAAAATATTTTCTTTAATTTAAGAAACATCCCTAATATAGATTGAATCAATATAGATTGAATCCGTTTTAACACACTTTGTATTTTAATATTACTACGGTTAAATTGCAAATATAAAACTTCTAAGTGATTGAATTTTTAATATTAATTCGTTTAATTTCAGCTCCTATTTTTTGCAATCTTTCTTCAATTTTTTCGTATCCCCTGTCAATTTGGCAGATATTGCCAACCAATGTTTTTCCCTTGGCTATTAAGCCGGCTATGATTAGACTGGCGCCCGCCCGGATGTCCCACGATTCTATTTCTACTCCGGAAAGCGGCGTCCTGCCAAAAACAAAAGCCCGATGGGGGTCGACAATTTCAATATCAGCGCCCATTTTTCTCAATTCATGGATATAATTTAAGCGATTCTCATATAAGGGGTCGTGAATTAAACTCTTGCCCTCAGCTTGGGTTAAGAGAGGAACAATCACGGGCAGAAGGTCGGTGGGAAAGCCGGGATAAGGAAGGGCTTGGATTTTCGCGGGTCTGAAATTATCAGATTGTTTGATTTCAATCGAATCCCTGTTTCTTTTGAATTCAACTCCAATTTCTTTAAGTTTTAATAAAAAAAGTTCTAAATGTTCCGGAATTAAATTTTTTACCAAAACCTTTTTACCAACCGCCGCTCCCACGACCAGAAAAGTTCCTGCCTCATTTGGGTCGGGAATAATTTTATTTTCCACTCCTTCTAGTTTTTTTACCCCTTCAATTTTTAAAGTATGGTCCCAAAATTTTTTAATCCTCGCTCCCATTTTGTTTAACATTTCAATTAAATTCTGAACAGAAGGTTCTTGGGCAGCTATTTTAATAATGGTTTGACCCTGAGATAAAACACTTGCCATTATTAAATTTTCAGTAGCGGTCACGCTAAACTCTGAAAGAACAATTTTTGCTCCTTTTAGGTTTTCTCTTTTAAAATAATAAAAATCGCCGTCTTGTTCAATTTTAACTCCCAATTCTTTAAGGGCTTGAAGATGGGTGTTAATTGTTCTTAAACCAATTCTGTCTCCGCCTGGCCGGGAAATTTTAAAACTTTTACAGCGCGGCAACAAAGCTCCAATTAAAAGAACTGAAATCCTGGCTTTGGAAAATTTTTCAAAATCCAATTTAGAAACATCAATCCCCTCTTCTTTAATTTGGACCTTCTTCTCGTCTAACCATTTTATTTCTTTTCCTACTTGTTTTAAAATTTCCAGCAGGTTTAAAATATCGTTTACTCTCGGGATATTATCTAAAACGCATTCTTTGTCCGTTAATAAAGTGGCGGCTAAAAGAGCGCCAGCCGCATTCTTGGCCGGCCTAACCTCAATTTCCCCTTCTAATTTTTTTTCTCCCTCAATTAAAAATTTTTCAGTCATCTTTTTAAAGTTAAAAAAATTAAAAACAAAAAAATAACTTTTCACCCTTTTCTCCCTTTTCACCCTTTTCTCCCTTTTCTTCCCTTTCACCCCTTTCACCCCTTTCACCCTTTTCACCCTTTTCACCCATTTCTCAAAGCACAAAAGAATAAACGGTTAGAAAAAGCAGTCAAAACAGTCAGGAAGATTTCAAAGCTAAATTTTTATCTTTTCTTTTGCCATCCTTATTCTTTCTAATGTCTTTTCTTTTCCTAATAATTCCGCTATTTCAAAGGGCCCGGCCGAGGCTGTTTTGCCGCTCAGGGCCGCTCTTAACGGCCATAAAAGATATCCCCTATCTTCTTTTCCTAATTCGCCGGCTAATTTTAATAAAACCTCTCCAATTTCTTTTTTAGTCCAATCTGTTTCTTCGAGCTTATTTAATGTCTTGCTTAATTTATCTAAAACCTCTTTAATTTCCTCATTACTCATCTCTTTCCATCTTAAAAGTTCTGAAGAATAATCTAATTTTTTCTTGAAAAAAAAATCAATCAGTTCGGAAATTTCTGAAAACTTCTTTAACCTTGCCTGATATAAATCAATTATCTTCATCAACTCGTAAAAGCTAACACCTTCACCTGTTTCTGTTGTTTCAAATTTAGTAGTAATTACCTTCCCCTCGTAAAAAAGTGAATGTTTATCTCTTTCAAGACAGGGCTTTATTAAATTTGTTTTAATTAAATAAGGAATGCAGTCCTCGGTTAATTTATCAAGAGATTTTTGTCTGATATAGAAACCGTTCAACCAATCAAGTTTTTGAGGATTGAAAACAGCGCCTGATTTTTGAATTTTTTCAACAGAGAATTCCTGAATTAAAGACAATAAAGAAAAAATTTCCTTATTAGCGCCTGGATTCCAACCTAAAAGAGCCAAAAAATTTATCAAAGCAACCGACAGATAACCTTCTTCTTTATATTCCAAAATTGATTTAACTCTATCTCTTTTGCTTAATTTCGCTCGATCTAAACCAAAAATTAAAGGAAGATGAAGGTATTGAGGCGTTTTTATTCCCAACGCTTCAGCAAGAAGAATTTGGATTGGAGTATTGGGAATATGTTCTTCTCCCCGAATAATATGAGTGATTTTCATTTCAAAATCATCAATCACCGAAGTTAAATTGTAAAGCGGCGCAGCCAAATTTTTTGCCACAACAATATCCCCAAAATTTTGGCTGTCATATTCTATCTCGCCCCTCAAAAGATCTTTAAAACGAACTTTTTTTGACGACATTCTAAATCTTAAAACATAGGATTTCTTGTTTTTTAAATTTTCTTCAATCTCTCTTTCCGAGAGTTCGGCGCATTTTTCCGAATAGCGAGGCGGCTGGCCAATGCTGAGTAAATAATTTCGATGGGCTTCTAATTCTTCTGGCGAACAAAAACAATAATAAATTTTTTTTTCATCTAAAAGTTTTTGAAGATATTTTTGATAGATTTCTTTTCTCTCTGATTGGCGGTAGGGGCCGAATTTGCCGTCCACGCCAGGTCCTTCCTGAAATTCCAATCCTAACCAGTTTAAACCTTCAATAATATCTTTTTCCCATTTTTTTTGCGACCGTTGAATATCAGTGTCGTCAATTCTTAAAATCAAGGTTCCCTGATATTTTTCAGCAAAGAGATAATTAAAAAGAGCGGTTCTGGCAAAACCAAGATGCATTGGCCCGGTTGGCGATGGCGCCATCCTTACCCTAATCTCGCCCGGCCGAATAAGTTTTAATTCTTCCATAAATTTTTGTCTTTATTAGAACGAGACCGTTGAATAATTCGCGATTCGCGAAGATTCGCGATTCGCGATTCGTGAAAATTCATATAATAATTATTCGTGGAAATTCGTATAATAACTATGGTTTTTATCCGAACCAACGCCAATCAAAAGACAAATCAGCAAGGAAGGTAATTATTCAACACGCTTATAATATCAATTCAAAACTAAAAAATCAATAAAAATAAAAAATTCTACAAAGAAAAGATTTTTCGAATTAAAAGAAAAATCAAATTGAAATTATTTTTAAAACTTATTCTCCTTCAAGAATTTTATTGATTTTGGAACGAGTGAAAAAATCTATTTGGCCAGTCCCCTTTTTCAATCCCTGAGACGCTAAAATTTCCGAAGCATATTTTTCCTGAAAACGAACAATTGCCTCGCGAGTTAAAGGACCAAAAAAACCAGTTATTAATCCCTTGGGATAAATTTCCGGTCCCTGAAATTTTAAGAATTCCTGGAGGCAGCGAACTTCGGTTGCCCTGAGACCATAATAAAGATTTTGAATTAAACCCCGGCAAGAAATTTTTTGTTTTAAAATTTCAGCAATTCTCGCTTTAATTTCCCTAATTTTAGTTTTTAGTTCTTCAATTTGAATTTCAAGCTCGGCAATTAATTTTTCTTTTTCTTCCGCGCTTTCCGCTGAAATTGAAAGAGAAAAATTAAAAAATTCTTCTTCGTTATTAAAAACCGCTGGAATCAGGGTTAAAGAGGAATAATTTTTGCCAAAATCTCTGATAATTACTTTTCCTTTTTGTTCTTTGTTTAGTTTAAAATAATCAACCTGACAATCCTGGCTGTTCTGACAAAGAACATAAGCGGTTTTAAAGAGACCATTTTTAACGCCTGTAAATTCTATCTCTAAATCCCCTTCTCCGCCGATAATTCGATACCAATGACCTGACCAGGACTTAATAGAATAATTCAACTGAATATTGGTTTTTTGAGTAGAAGGTAAAAATATCAAAGAAGGGATAATTTTGAGAGATTGAAGTTGTTGATTTTTGTAGCAATAATTTTGACCAAGAGAACAGTTATTTAAAAAAATGGCAATTAGCCAATCAAAAAAAATATCTGAAATTTTTTTATCAATCTTCTTCTTTTCTAAAGCGTAATTCAAAGAAGAAAGACCAACCTCTTTAGAGTATAAAGAATCGGTTAAAATCTCTTTTCCATAATGGTCAACCAGATATTGAGTGAACAAATTTACCGAACCATAATCTTTTTTTTGATTTTGCCAATTAATTAAAGAATCCGAAGGATTTTCTAAAAAGATATTTATCCTCTGTTGAAGATTGCTGTTTTGCTCTCCCTGGTCATAACCCAAATAAGTGGGCCCATATTCCGCCCGGGCTTCGTTTAACCAAATTTCTTCCGAGACGCCGCGGAGCCGGTCTTTTTGATTAAAGATAATCAAATGAATAAATTCGTGGACTAAATAATTTTTAGTTTTATCAGAAAATAAATTTTTAGCCGCTAAATAAATCATTTCTCTTTCATTTGACCTTGGACTTTGAACCTGAGGAAATTCATCGCCATTATTAAAATAACCGGCGGTTTCTTCTTTCATTTGTTGAAACAAAACAGTAATTCGTTCATCATTATCAATGCCGGGTTTCCATTCCGAACCAAAAAAGGAAGTCAATTGAGGATAAATAACCACATCGAACTCTTGACTTAAAATTTCTAAATTTTGAACTATCTTTTCTCTTCCCTCCAGGTTTAAACCTTCAAACCAGTTTTTCTCTAAATAAAAATAAGCCCCTTGAGAAATTTTTTGAAGGACAGCTGAAATTTTTTCTCTTGCCAATAAATCATAAATATTATCAACAAAAAAATCTTTAATTTGACCCTGGCTGTCGGCGAAAACAAAAATCGGCCCAAAACAACCTAAAAAAAATAATAAAATAAAAGCAATTTTTTTCATTTTGATTTTTTTATCTTTTCTTGGTTAATAGT
>DYHM01000056.1 GCA_020724125.1 Patescibacteria group bacterium
CACAAATTGAATTCTCTTATGTTCGCTTTGGCAACCAGAAAAGACGCTTCCTTTTCTATTTGTCTCAATTTTATCAAATCAAAATTATTAGTCAACCCCTGCATTAAATCATCCGAGGTCTTATTATTTGAATTTTGAATGAATTTAGAATTTCTGAATTTTTAAAATTTAGTTTCAAAGTTAAATCATTAAAAATTTATTCAAAATTAGAAATTAAAAATTCAAAATTATTTGATTAGATGTTTCAAATATTCTCTTTTTTCTAATTTTGCGATAACATTAACCGCAAAATGGATTGCCAACAACGCCTTGCAAGAATTAACAAGCGAAGCAATTCAAAATAAATTAAAAACAAGAAAAACATTAAATCAGTAGAACGGTTCTTATACTATTTTAAGTCGTGATAAAAAAAGAAAATTTTAAAAATTTAGAATAAAAACATTCTAACATTCTTGCATTCTTGAGAATGTCAGAATGTTAAAAATAAAAACATTCCAACATAGAGACCAAGGGACCAACCGAAAACTGGTAAGCAGATTGCGTTTTGAGAAATCGAACCCGACAAAGAAAAACTATAAAAAAACTATAAAATAGAAACTATTCAGTAGTAAACAAGAATGAATTGGCGGTTTTTTAAATTGCCAATTTTTATTTTTTTGCTATCATTTAGTCGTGACTATTCAATTTATCATTCGAAAATTATTTGATTAAACTATAAATTAAATTATGAAAACTCAAACTGATTCTAAAAAATATGAGGGTCAATGTAAATTTTGCGAACAAGATTTTACAAAGAGGCAAATTACCGACCATCTTGATGTCTGCGAAAAAAGAAAGAAAGACGAGAGTGTAAAAAATTTAAGATTAAGAATTGTTGATCAATACAGCAAAAAATTTTGGTTGATAGTAGAAGTCAATAATCAAGCCGCGTTAAAAGATTTAGATAACTTAATTAAAGATGTTTGGGTTGAATGTTGTGGTCATTTAAGTCTCTTTGGCGGCTACGGAAATGAAATAGGCAAAAGAAGAATTATTATAGACATCCTGAAGCCAGGGGATACTATTGATTATATTTATGATTTTGGCAGTTCTACGGAATTAATTATTGAAGCGTTAGGATACAGTCATTATCAATTAAGCAACAATAAAAAAATAGAGTTGGTTGCCAGAAATTATTTACCGCCATCTAATTGTAAAAAATGCGGTCAGCAAGCAACAATGATTTGTAGCGCTTGTTGCGATGAAGATGGAATTACACTTGTTTGTGATAAATGCGCTGAAAAATACCACAATGAAGAGAAAGAAGAAGAACATTATGTTTTACCATTAGCCAATTCTCCTCGAGCCGGTGTTTGCGGTTATGCGCCAGAAGAACCATTAGATAAATTGTTTTAAGGTCTATACTGCGTTCCGTTTATATTTACTGGCGTAAAGAAAAGACTTGCTATGCTTGGAAAAAATGTGAATTCATTATTCATCAGAAAGATTTGGCGTAGGAATTATGATTAATTAGTTATTTTTATGAATTTTTCTCAAAAGGTAATTTCTTTGGTTGCTAAAATTCAAAAAGGAAAAGTTTTTACCTACAAAGAAATAGCAAGACGCAGCGGCGTGCCAACAGCAGCGAGGGCAGTTGGTAATATTCTTGCCAAAAACAAGGATTTAAATATCCCTTGTCACAGAATAATAAGGTCGGATTTTTCTATTGGCGGATTTCGCGGTCAAAAAGGAGATTCGCGGGAAAAAGCCGCTCTCTTATTGAGAGAAGGATTAATTGGAATTATTCCCACTGATACAATTTATGGAATTTTAGGCTCGGCTTTAAATAAAAGCGCGGTTGAAAAAATTTATAAGCTTAGAAAACGAATTTTTAGAAAGCCGATGATTGTTTTAATTTCTTCTCAAAGTGAATTGAAAAAATTTGGGATAAAAGTTAATCCTTGGCAAAGAAAAATTTTGCAGAAAATTTGGCCGGGAAAAGTAAGCGTGATTTTGAATTGTCCCTCAAAAAAATTTTTTTATTTACACCGAGGAACAAAAACATTAGCTTTTAGGATTCCATCAAAAAAAGAATTATTAAAAATACTTTTAATTACCGGTCCCGTTGTTGCTCCGTCTGCTAATTGGGAGGGGTTTCCTTTTTCTAAAACAATTCCTCAAGCCAAAAAATATTTTGGCAATAAAGTTTTTTATCTTAATAAAGGGAAAATTATTAGTCAGCCCTCAACCTTGATTAATCTTACAAAAAATAAATTTGAAATCATCCGTCCCGGCGCGGTAAAAATAAATACCTTGATTTAGAACTCATTATCAGTAAAACCCTAACATTGACTAATACAAAATTGCCTTTTCAATTTTAAAAATTAGAACGTATAAGATGTGGTTATGTGTCCAGGGGCGATAGGCGAGAGCGCAACGCGGTGAGGAGTGGAACGAAACGAACACCGCAGACTTAATTTTGAATTTGCGGATGGTGAGAATTTGGACAAAATTATTTCTCTTCTAATTCTAACTTAAACCCTTTTAGAAAATCAATTAAAAAATCAGTTCTTCTTTTGACAATTTTCTTTGCTGTTTTTGTGTGCATTCTCTCTGCAACTTTGAGCAATCTTTCATAAAATAAATCAAGGGCAAATTTTGATGCATTTTGTTCACGATTTTCGCAAAAAGGATCTTCAGGATTATAAAAAGGTCTTTTCATTTGTCCTGTTGAAGAATATGTTCTCATTATAGAGATTGTTCCCGTTGCTTTTAATCCATCAGCATCTTGCGGAATCTTTGACTCCAATAAGTCAGGAACAATTCCTTTGTTAAATGAACATTCCAAAATACAGGTTTTTACTTTTTTGATTTTGTCTTTGGGAAAATTGCCAAAAGTATTCAATATTTTTTCCATTGCTTTTGTGCTTTCTTTCTGCGATTTATGTTTATCGGGATGATTTTTAGGATAAACAGCCAAATCATGAAATAAGGCAGCGGGAGTTATAATATCAAAATCGCCATTTTCCTCCTTAGTAATCCTTTTGGCATTGGATAACACTCTTAATGCATGTTCAAAATCGTGAGAAACATCAGTATCTTGAATTTTTTCTTTGGCGATTTTGATTAACTGATTTTTAAATTCGTATTCATATTTATCAAAGATTAAAGATGTTGTTTAATAAAGTTTTTTGTGAATTTTAGTAGATTGATGCCATATAAACCCTTTATTTATAAGGTTTTTTAAAGGGAAAAATTATAAAAATACCTCAAAATATTATTAAACAACATCTTTAATGTAAGGAAATTTTTGGGGAGTTTAACTTCAAATGCCCGCGCACGGGACGGGTGGGGCAAGGGCGACTCTTGAATTTAATAATAGCCCGTCCGCCAAAAAAAATCAGGTGAAGCCCGCAAGCAAGCGGGCAAAAATGAAGGGGGTTGAAGGAAGGAATTTTTGCCCGTCTGTTGAAACGAAACCCTGTCACCCTGCTTATTCAGAGCAGGGTCCCGCAAAAAAGTTTTCTTTTCCTTCTAGAAGAAAAGGAAATCGCCCGCCAAATCAAAAAATGCGAAGAAAACTTTTTTGCGGGATAGCGAGCGAAACAAGGCGGCTTCCGATTCCTTGCGCTTTTCTAAAGTGTGGACCTAATGGGAATCGAACCCATATCTCTGCTATGCGAAAGCAGTGATCTACCATTAAACTATAGGCCCATAAAAATTTTGGCGAGCGCTTGTCTTAATTCTTTTTTCATAATTAAATCAGTTTCGGAATCAGATTGTATTACAATACAAACTGAACATTAAGCCCTGTTTAACTTACCGCCAAATTAAAGTAATCAGTTTATAATCCAACGCGTTAGTATTTGCCTGCCGCATTGCTCTGTTTTGCGGAGCAAATAGGTTATTTTTCCCATTTTTAAATTCAATTTCGCTCAATGTAAAAATTGGCGGTGGAACTGGGATTCGGACCCGGGGCACTCTTTCAAACACACTTGTTCTTTAATCAAGAATCACTTTCTTTTTTTCCCCGCCGCAATTTTTCGTATTTCGCTTTGCGAGCGAGCCAATTATA
>DYHM01000057.1 GCA_020724125.1 Patescibacteria group bacterium
TACCTTGCGGGGCTAGCCTTCCTTATCTTTATGATAATAGTTTATCACGGATTCAGTCTTCCTCAAAATTGCTTTTGCAGACGCTCTGATTCCCCGATTGTCTTAGCCTTGGGGCTTGTCGCGTATTTGTCAAAAATTCTATCTTTCTTTAATATTTCTGGTAAATTTTCTGGGTCAGGATTCATTATTATTCTTTTGGTTATTTGTTATAAGGAACGTTCCCAAAATGGACACCACATAATATAAAAGACAACCCCCTATCTTTTAGAGAGTTGCCTTATAAATTTTAGCTATCTTAACTTCATAAAAAGTACACTTATTATCTTAAGTCAAAACAGTTTCGCGATTGAGCCGATAACTCTCTGCTTCCTTATTGTAATTCTGCGGCAGTGGCTCCTTCAAATAATTTGAAATAAATAATTCTTTACCAATTTGGTTAGATTGAGGAGTAACATTACGCATCCCGTAGGTCAGATCCCAGCTAATTATATAAGCAAAAGGAGAAAAAAGCTTTCTTATAAATTCTGAATCATCATAAGTAATTAACCAATTATGGTTACATTTTTTCATAGTTTCAGCAAATCTCTCATGATCAAAACTCTTATGAAGATGACCATTCTTTCCGTATAATCCAGATTTCTTAGTTGAATAATATGGCGGATCTAGAAATATAAAAACATTTTTCCCGTCAGCATTGACAACTTCTCTATAATCAGAATTGGTTATTTTCGTTCCAGGTAAATTTTTTTTCATTTCTTTTAGCCGTTCAATACTTGTAGTTGTAAATCTTTTCTTAAAAGCTTGTTCTGAATAACCACCTGAATCACTAGTTCCGGAGAATGTAATTCTATTAAGAATAAAAAAAGCACTCGCTTTTTGAATATCATTGAAATCTGAATAATTATCTACTACAAATTTATGGAGTTCCTTTCCTATAGGAAATTGCTTCTTCCATTCTAAAACTTGGTTTACTACTTTATTTAAATCTTTTTGACACATATCCCAAAATTTAAAAAGAGGTTGATATAAGTCATTAATCCAGTACTTCTTCTGAGGATATTTTTGTTTAAGATAAATATAAAGCGATCCGCCTCCAACAAAAGGCTCACGAAATTCTTCAAAATCGAGCACCAATTTAGCAATTCGCAGAATTGCTCTACTTTTACCGCCGGGATATCTTAAAGGACTCTTTATCATAGGAGTAATTTTTAATTAGAACAAAAATTTATTATTAATTAAAATTTTAAAACCATTTGTCTCTGCTTCCTGTCTTAACAATCTTAACCTTTCCACTTGAGATTTTAATTTAAAATCGGGGACGGTTGTAAGTTTAAGAATAGGAATATGCGTAAATTTTTTCCCATTAACTTTAATTTCTTCTAGATTTGTGAATAGAATCATCTTTAATAAACCATCCTTTATATCGCCTAAAGACGGAAGATTATTATTATGCGTATGCTTTCCTTCAATTATATAAATATTCAATTTATCTTTTCTAAATTCATCCACAGTAAAAAAGTAATAACCTCCTAAATAGTTCCTAATGGTAAGGGATGCTTTCATTCCATCTAAATTTTCTCTTGGCTGCCGCGTAATGATTTCTCTCCTTTGCGCTCTTTCTGCTAATATTCTTGAAGATTTCATAAACAATACTTTATTTTTTTTAAGATTATTAATTTTTTCTTGGGCTGAACTCTTTGAGTGCATTTCTATGCCAACCTTTTTTGAAATCTTGTTATAAGCCTCTATCGCCTTTTGTCCTATATCTCCAATTCTATCAATTTGAGATAGATTCCAATGTAAAGCATCTGAATGATATGATAAGAGATTTTTTATATTACTTTTTATATAGTCGATATTAAATCTTTGATTAGTTATTTTATTTCTAAACCTGGGGCTAGCTATAGCATGATCATAATAAGCAATAATTACATAAATACCTAATAAACTCATTAACGAAATAGTATCCCACTGTAAGAAATCCCTGTCTCCCCCCTCACCTTCATCTTTAAAAATGGGGATTATAGAGATTCTCTTACCAGAGTATCCTAAAGAATCATAAACTCTTACATAAGGATAAGAGCGAGTCCTTTTAGCAGAAACCCACCAACTTACTGCCATTCTGTCTTTTCCGTTAATATCTAATATAAATGTTGCGTCTTTTGATAAAGCGTTCTCTAGGTTTTTGATATTAAATGTATTTAATTTTCTGCACAAAAAAGGTTTATATTTAATCTCTTTTATCTTAGCGAATATATCCATATTTACCCCTCATCCTAAATATGATCTCGAAAGAATCTTTTGTATTATATTTATTATTATTACTACCAAAACCAATTTTTTTCTTAATAATCCTGACAGAAGATTTTTTAATCTCAATTCCTATACTGTTTCTACCCAATTCTCTTGCGATTTTCATTGTAGTTCCGCTGCCTGCAAATGGGTCTAATACAGTTTCGCCTTTATAAGAAAACAATTTTACTGCTCTATATGGGAGTTCCTCAGGAAAAGCTGCTATATCTTTCTCTAAAGGCGAACCGGGCATAACATTATTCATCTCCCATAGCGTCATATACCATTTTTTGTCAGAAAATTCTTTTTTGTCAATTTTAGATTGTTCTCTTATATCTTTAGTAATAGATCTGTAGTTAAATCTTCCTTTTTGAAAAATTATTATACTTTCTAATAAATTATCTGGATAAAAATACATCGGATAAGGATTCTGCAAAATAACGCCACTCCTTCTGCTTATTCGTAAATACCCATCTGGTTTTTTCCAAATAATTCTATCCCTATATCTAAATCCCGCCTCCAAAAAAATTCTAGTAGCATCTGCCACTATAGGAAATTTCCTTCCATCTACAAGCATATCATCTATATTTAGTACTACTATTCTGCCACTTTGGATAACTCTATATAACTCTTTAGCAACCTTTGTTAAAACACCCAAATATTGATCATAATTTTTAAATAAGCCTTTATAATCAAAAGGAGAATTAAAATATGGAGGTGACGTAACTACCAAATGCACACTTTCATCTCTTATCTCACGCATATCCATGCAATTGCCGATTATCAATTTATGAAAAGTTTTCTCCATAAAAAATTATCTCAGTAAATAAAAAACCTTCGCCTTTTTCAAGCGAAGGTTTTAATTATTTTAACGTGGCAGTTCCCCCTTCGAAACGTACCACCTTATACCAAATTATTAACTTATTTTTAGCACAAAATTTAACTTTTGTCAATTACTTTCTCCCCACCAATTCATCAATAGAAACACCCATCGCATCAGCAATTTTTGTCATAGTCGTTATAGTAGGTTCTTTTGCCATCCCCATTTCTATTTTTACTAGTGTATTATTTGAGATATCGGCTAACCGAGCTAACTTTTCCTGTGTCAAACCTTTCTTTTTCTAATTCGCTTTATGTTTTCTGCTAACATTTTTCTTCTTGACTATAACTTACATGTAATAGTTTAGCTTCTGGAAGGGCACCGTCAGAGAGGCAGAGCTTACCATTATCAGAACATCGTCGGATCACTTCCGCTAACTAAACTGTTACAAAAACTCAAAGGGTTTTATTTCTGTCCCATCAGGACATCTATAATATCCCGTATTTATTGTCTTTCCAATATCAACAGTTACCAGAAGCGTTTTTTCATTGACAATGCTAGTCTTTTGTGGTCTAATTTCATTGTTCATGGCTATACTCCTTTCTTTGGTTTAAACTTAAACCAACTTACTAAAATTGGTTCAAACCATAAGATTGGTTTAAACCAAGAAGAGTATAGCCTTTTTTATTGTAAGACACAACTCTTTTTTACTTGCTACATTATAGCAAGCTACGAGGTGAAAAAGTTGCTAACCTCCTACACCTCATAGCGTGGAATTTTACCTAATAGATACTCTCAAACAGCTAAACTATTACCAATCAGGATCACATCAGAATTCTCTTGCCTACGCTAGTCCCAACAAAGTCAGAATCGGTCTTTCCATCCTTTAAATCGGGAAA
>DYHM01000058.1 GCA_020724125.1 Patescibacteria group bacterium
GTTTTAATGTGCCAATTTTCAATTTCAACAAATCTATCTGAAAGCAAATTGATGTTTTTTACAGAATATCCTTTTAATTTTGGCCCAAAAACATAGAAGGAATAATTTTGAACCAAAAAGACGGCTGGATTATCATTTAAAATAATTTTTTGAAATTTTTCTAAACTTGTTTTTCTTTCTTCTTCATTAATACTTTCTCTGATTTCGAGCAAAAGAGCGTCTGCCTCTTTTGATTGATAACCAGCAATGTTTAAACCTGGATATTCTTTTTGAGAAGAATGCCAAAAGACAAAAGGGTCGGGTATTTGACCCAGGGATTGACCAAAAAGAAACATCTCAAAATTTCGTTTAGTTAAAACATCTGCTTGAAGTTCAGCCAGGGGAATTTCCTTGACCCTCGCTTTTATTCCAAGGACCTCTAATTGTTTTTTTAAAATTTCAGCTATTTCTGTCAAAGGAAATTTATCCGAGGTTGTTAATTTTAATTCTAAGGGAATAATTTCTTGGGTTTTTTTTGAACAAATTTGATTGAGTTTTTGGCGGGTCAGCGACTTTATTTCGCCATTGCCTTTTTTTAAACCAGCCGGCAAAAGAATCTCCGAAGCGTATTTTTCTTGAAAACGAATAACCGCTTGTTTTGTTTTTAAACCGAAATAACCGTTGATTTCTCCTTCGGGATAAATTTTTTTATCCCTTGCCAAGCATTTCTGGAGTTCTTGAACATCTTCTTCCTTATCTTTATATTTTAAATTTTTTTTGAATAGAATTGTTCCTTTTTTTTCTTGACTTTTAATCCTTTGACCCCCTTGATTTAAACGAAAACCTTGCTGGTCTAAGATTTCTTTTGCCTTAATTGGATTAAATTTAGAATCCGTTGGGATATTAAAACCAAAATGCTCAGATAAAAAAGGAGAATCAATGATTTGGCCTTGGTCTAAAAATACTTTTTCCAAAATCTCCTTTTTATCAAAAGCATAACTTAATGCCTTCCTTATCTCTTTGTTTTTTAAAATTTCTGAATCATTAAGGTTGAAAAAAAGGGCAAAATATCTTGGCGAGAATAGATAATGAATTTTTAGATTTTGTTGTTTTATTTTTTTTAGATAATGAGGGTCGGAAAAAACAAAGCCATCGATTTTTTTACTTCTCAAAGCCGAAAACAAGGTTTCGGAGTTTTCATAAAAATAAAAAGAGATTTTTTCCAAAAACGGCTTTAAAGAATAAAACTTCTCATTTTTTTTAAGAATAATTTTTTTAATATAACCGGATTTATCCCTTTTTATTTCTTCTAATAGAAAGGGACCCGAACCAACTAAATGTTTTTCTACTCCCAAAACCCAGGGAAGATCATCGGGGGGAATGTCTTGAAAAATATGTTTTGGTAAAATTTTTAAACGGATAATTGTTTCCAAAAAAGCGGAATATTTTTTCTGAAGATGAAAACTTATTTTATTTTTTCCTTCTTTTTCTACCTTAACGCCCGACCATTCTATTCTTTGAGAACTTTTATATTGAGGATTTTGAATCAATTCCACTGTAAAAACAATATCTTCAACAGTTAGAGGCTGACCATCATGCCAAAAAACATTTTCTTTTAATTGAAAATAAAAATTCTTATTTTCTTTAATCTGAAACTCTTTAGCCAAGTCTTTTGTAATTCCTCCCTGACCATCGTATTTCAAAAGAGACGAAAAAAGAAGATTAACGAGGTCGCGGTCCGGGTCATTAATGGAAAGATATAAAGGATTAATAAATCGAGGTTGACCAATTATTCCTTCCTTATATTCTCCGCCTGTTGTTGGGATAAAAAATGTATTTTTAAAATACCAGTCAAATGTTAAAAAAAAGAGAGAAATTATTGTTAAAAAAACAAAAGAAAAGAAAAAATATTTTTCTTTTCTTGAAAGAATTTTAAAAAAATTTTGCCATTGAGATAATTTTGGCAAAACCTGAATAGAAAAAGTTTTTATTTTAGAAAATATTGTCAAATTATTAAAGTATTAAATTTAAAATGGAACTGATAATAAATAAAAAAGCCAAAATAACTGTAAGCCAAAAAATTGTTTTTTCTAAACCTCGTTTTTTAAAATAAAAACCCCCTTCTTCGCCAAAAGC
This sequence comes from Patescibacteria group bacterium, assembly GCA_020724125.1. Lineage (GTDB taxonomy): Bacteria > Patescibacteriota > Minisyncoccia > Minisyncoccales > CG1-02-41-26 > DYHM01. The sequence goes on from DYHM01000058.1 coordinate 2,116, forward strand.
GCTACCCAAAGCAGCACCTCTTTGTTGAAGTAAAATAGAAACAATAAGAAGAAGAGAAACGATAATTTGAAAAACAAGAAGAATTTGGATCATTTTTGAAGTTTAAAATTACTTTTTCAAAAACACAATTTTAAAATAGAATTTATTTACTTTTAGACCGCTGAATAATTCGTGATTCGCGGAGATTCGTATGATAGCCATAGTTTTTACTCGAATCAACACCAATTAAAAGACGAGCCAGCAGGGAAAGTAATTATTCAACGCCCTTACTCTCATTTTATGATTCTTGAAAAAATAATAGTAAGACCCCAATTCAGAAGGCTTGTTAAAAAAAGAGGCCAGATTCTTAAAATAACTAAAGACGGAAAAAGAATATCAACAAGCCAAATCGCTAATATATTAATAATTAACCAAAAAAGTCCCAAGGTCAAGATAGCTAAGGGAAGAGTAATCAGTTTTATCAGCGGTTTGAAAAAATGATTAACCAAACCTAAAACAATTCCTGCCCAAAAACAAGTTTTTAAAACCATAACAAAATCACCCTTTATACTTACTCCCGGCACTAATAAAACAGCTAAATAAATAGTTAAAATTCCTACTCCTAAATTGAGAATTAATTTCTTCATATTAACAAAATAGCAAATTCTTAAATTGTGTCAATGAGTATAGATGTAATTGCTTACCAGTTGTTTTAAAAGAATATTTTACACCATCAAGTGTTTGGCTTTAATTAGAATTCAGAAAAAATTTTTTTAGCGAAAGAAAAATAGAGAAAAATAACTTTTAATAGTGTGTCAACGGATTTAATTAGGCAGGTGAATTTCTTCTGGTTGTCGGATGCAAGAAGTAAGTGAATCTGCTTTAATTTTCTTTTGGATTTTAACCCTTATATCCAATTTTACCTTAGATTGTTTCGCTTACTTTAAATCTGACTTTGGTTTTAGCGACCCCACCGGGATTCGAACCCGAATTATCAGATTGAGAATCTGATGTCCTAAGCCATTAGACGATGGGGCCGAAAATAATTTTAACTAAACTTTTAATATCTTATCTTAAATTTTAAAAAAGCCAAGATCTAGATAGCCGCAATATGGCTTGACTATAAGTAAAAAAGGGGAGGAAAAGGGGGAGACCCTCTGCCAAACTTACAGGGGTCGCCCTTTGTAAACCTGATTACTCAAAGTAAATAAAAAAGTAAATAAATTTGACTAAATTTTTGGACATAATACAATTGAGTTGCGTGATAGGAAAAACTCGTCAGGTATTGCGCAATAACAATAAAAAAATGAAACTGCTTTTTTAAAAAATTTTAATAGTTTTTTTAGGACTTTTGGGGGGATTTTTAATTTTAATAATTATTACTGCTATAAAACTAAGTTGGGATGGTTATCAATGGCAAAAATCACTTGAAAGATGGGAAGAATCTTTAAGAAAACCATACAAAGAGGATATCTATGGCGACAAAACCCCCTTGAAGAGACCTGGCAAATGTTTTTAGACGCCTTACGAAAAGAAGATATTGATTTAGCGAGTAAGTATTTCGCCGTGGAGAAACAAGGGGAAATGAAAAATAGACTGCAAGAATCTATAAAATTAAATAGATTAGAATTAGCAATAGAAAAATTTTCTGGTAAATTAAAAAAAGAAAATAATTATCTGCAAGGAGAAAAGGCCTATTATTATATTCCTATAGAAAATTCATTAGGAGAGGTTGAGGCGTATTCTGTAGTTTTTTATCTTAATCCTTACACCAAGGTTTGGAAAATTTTAGTTTTATAATCTAAAATGCAAAATAAGATATTGAGCTCATCCTAAAACATTAATTTTACGTTATAATAAAAGAAATTAAAAGGTCGAAATAAGCAATT
>DYHM01000059.1 GCA_020724125.1 Patescibacteria group bacterium
TTTTTAGTTAAAATCCATCCATTTTTGACTTCAAAATTGTAAAAGTACTGTTAAAGAAAAAAATTATTAATGTTTAATTTTGATAGAAAAACCTCAATTTTTTTACTTAATAATTTTTACATATTTTCACGATCGTGAAAATATGTAAAACAAATAAATCTAAATAAATCTATGCAAGTTCATGATATCGGATATTTATTCCTGCGTCGCGTAAAATGGTTATACCATTGGCAGGGTAAATTCCTTTGGGCATTACTACTGTTTCAACGCCAAGCCCTGTGATGATTTTAGCGCAAATCTCACATGGTTCAGCGTTAATATACATCGTCGCTCCCATAACACCAGTGGAATTTCCTGTTCTTAAAGCGTTTGTAATAGCCCACCATTCCGCATGCATGGCTCGGCAAACCTCCAATTTGGTCCCGGACGGAATTCCAAGGCGTTCTCTTAGACATCCAACTTTGGCGCATTCTTGCGAACCGGGATAATTAGCATTGAATCCCTGCGCAATAATATTATCATCTTTAACAATTATGCAGCCGAATTTCCGAGTTTGTCCAATAAGATTTCCAGAGGTATCTTGTTCGTATTTCCCGTTTATCCTTTTTACCCCACGAACACACCGAGAACGTCCAGCCACTGCCAAAACTATTTTCATATAATACTGATCCATTTGATAAATTTCCCTATCATATTCATCTGTTCCCATGCCAGTTCCTAATAATCCTGTTGAGCCAAATCCTCCTGTATTTCTTCGGGTTGAAGGGAGTATTTTTGTTTCTTCTAAAACCGGAGTTTCAGCTTTTGAGAAAATTAATTGCGCTATTCTCATATTTTTTTCCACTGTAAATGGTGTTTTACCCCTGTTTCTTAGAAGTATTCCCGCCTCTCCCCGAAAATCAGAATCAATGGTTCCAGGCGAATTAGATAGTTCAATATCGTATTTGCTTGCTAAACCACTGCGAGGTCTTACTTCGGATTGATAGGGCCAAGGAATTGCCATTGTGATACCGGCGCCAATCAATACGCTCTCATTGGGTAAAATTGTCACTGGTAATGTTCCAATAACTTTTTTAGTAAACTTATCCAATACCCTGGAAGCAAATATGTCATAACCAGCTGCCCAGTCTGACGCTCTAATAGGAATTTTACTATCTTTTCTTATTTTTTTTACTTTAATAATCATCTTATTTTTCCTCTTTTTTCTTTTTTATAAATTCATTTTTTATAAATTCATTTTGAAGCGATACTTAATATGTGAAACATATCAAAACGCGCAAGAACTTAAAGAGGTAAATTAAATATAAGGTAAATTAAATATAGTTTAATAATAATAAATGTCAACAAGATACCCTTGTTGCGGCAACAGAAGGGGATCGCCCACTACTGATTTCTATATTTCTATTGCTAAAAATTTTATTTTTAATAAAATAAATTTAAATATGACATCTCAAGAACTTCGGCGGGAATTTTTAAATTTTTTTATAAGAAAAGGACATAAAATTATTCCTTCAGCTTCTTTAATTCCAAAAGAAACAGACCCAACTGTTTTGTTTACTACTGCTGGTATGCATCCTTTGGTTCCATATCTTCTCGGTGAAAAGCATCCTTTCGGAAAAAAATTGGTCAATATTCAAAAATGTGTCCGCACAAGAGATATTGATAAAGCGGGCGACGCAACTCATCTTACTTTTTTTGAAATGCTGGGGTACTGGTCATTGAATGATTACTGGAAAGAGGAGTCAATTAAAAACAGCTTTAATTTTTTTACTGAAATTTTAAAATTAGATAAAAATAGAATTTCAGTTACTGTTTTTGAAGGAAATAAAGATATTCATCGAGATACAAAGACCGCTCAAATTTGGGAAACGATAATTAAGTTTCCTAAAAAAAGAATATATTACTTGCCAACTGAAGATAATTTTTGGGGTCCAACCGGACAAATTGGTCCTTGCGGGCCATGTACTGAAATATTTTATGATATGAATCTGCCTATTTGCGGTAAAAATTGCAAGCCAGGATGTCATTGCAGTAAGTATGTTGAAATTGGCAATAATGTTTTTATGGAATATGAAAAAACTGATAAAAATAAGTTTGTAAAATTGAAACAAAAAAATGTTGATGTTGGCCTGGGATTGGAAAGAATCGCTATGATAATGCAAAATGCAACAACAGTATATGAAACAGATTTATTTTTGCCAATTATTCGAGAAATAAGAAAATACACGGGTTCAACCCAAGCCAATTTAAAATCAGAAAGAATTATCGCCGACCACATAAAAGGAGCGGTATTTTTAATTTCTGAGGGGATTTTACCTTCTAATGTTGAAAGGGGATATGTTTTGAGAAGAATTTTAAGGAGAGCGATAAGATATGGGAAATTACTTAATTTACCGAAGAATTTCTTGAATTCTTTGGTTCAAAAAGTGATTGAAATTTATCAAAATGTTTATCCTGAAATTAAAATAAAACAAACCGATATTTTAACGGTTATTCAAAACGAAAACGAGAAATTTGAAAAAACATTAGAGGCGGGGCTAAAAGAGTTAAAATCGCAAATCGCAGATTGTAAATTTAAAAAAATAAAGAATTTGACCGGCAAGGTTGTTTTTGATTTATATCAAAGTTATGGGTTTCCATTAGAATTAACAAAAGAAATAGCTAAAGAACAAAGTTTAGAAATTGACGAACAAGGTTTTAATGAAGAATTTAAAAAACATCAGAAGCTTTCACGAACCGCCTCGTCGGGAATGTTTAAGAGCGGATTGGCAGATGCCAGCGAACGGACCGTGAAATATCATACAGCCACTCATCTTTTACATCAGGCATTAAGACAAGTTTTAGGCAACCAGGTAATTCAGAAAGGAAGCAATATTACCGCAGAACGTTTGCGTTTTGATTTTTCCTATCCCCAAAAAATGACAGAGGAGCAAATTAAAAAAGTTGAAAACATTGTTAATGAAAAAATAAAAGAAAATTTATTGGTGATCTGTCGGGAAATGAATTTGGAAAACGCAAAAAAATCAGGCGCTTTGGGATTGTTTGAAGAAAAATACGGAGAAAAAGTGAAGGTATATTTTATTGGCGACCCTTCGGATTCTTCGAGGCCGGTTTTTTCCAAAGAGATCTGCGCGGGACCTCATATAAATCGCGCTTCCGAACTTGGTCATTTTAAAATCATTAAAGAAGAATCTTCCAGCGCGGGAGTGAGGAGGATAAAAGCAACATTAGATTAAGACCAAAGACCAAAAACAAAAAATCAAATTGATAAATTCTAAATCCAAAATCCTAAATCCTAAACAAATTCGAAATCCAAAATCCCAAATCCAATCGCTCATGAAATTCATGGAAACTGATTGTAAAAACACAATAAATTTCCATAAATTTCCATTAGTTTCCATTAATTTCTATTTTATTTTTTGCATTTTGATTTTTCTATTTCTCATTTTCAATTTTCAAACAGAAATAAAAAGAAGCTAAGTCCATTTGAATTAAATTCATTTTAAATTCATTACAAAGCTTCTTTTTTCCCCATTTTTCGCTTTTCACTTGAGACTTGAAGAATAGTCCATTTCTGGTTATTTCTATATAAATAGAAATCTTAAGTCATCAAGAAAATCTCTTTTTACCATGGACCAGTCCCAAATATACCATTCCCACTCGCATTCAATCATGTCTGTGCTTTTACCTTCTTTAAGCGCGTGTATGGCTAATGGAATAAATGATAGAAGTCGAGTCGTTATTAAAGGAATAGAATAAACCACTGCATTTCCAATGACAATTGTTAGAAAAATTACGTTGCAAAAAATGGCACAAAAATTCTCAAACAAGTTTGATGTTTTCATTTATATCACCTCCTTATTTTATCCCTATTTTTAAAAATTATTGTATCTTTTCCGATTGCTAAACTGAACACAAATTGAATTCTCTTATGTTCGCTTTGGCAACCAGAAAAGACGCTTCCTTTT
>DYHM01000060.1 GCA_020724125.1 Patescibacteria group bacterium
TTCAATAGAAATGCCGCATATGGAAATAAAAATACCAAAAATAAATATAAAATATTATAAAATATAATCGTTTAGAAAACAGAGGTTGATAAAAATTAGTTAACATTTTTTATGAAATTCAAATTTATAATCTCTAAATGGGCGAATTTTTATTTTTTTCTGCATAACATAGCTGACCTTGAATGGCCTTGGAGATCAAGGCGACTCTTTAAAAAACAACTATGGAAAAAACATTTAGGTTCTTTGAGTAAAGAAGAAAAAAAAGCATTAGTTATCTTGAAAGAAATCTATCTCAAATATGTTCCTAAAAAATATCTTGGCAAGCCTTTCTTTTTAGAAAAAAATCCCTGGAAAGGTTTAGAAGAAGAGATTTTAAAAGAAGAAGTTTTGAGATTAAAGAAAGTCTTTTCTGTTTGGAAAGAAAGGTTTGAAAAAATTTACAGCCAAGATTTACCAAACCTTGAAAGATGGAAAAAAGAACTGCAATTACAAATGGGAAATCCCGAAATTAAAAAAATAAATAATTTTATCCAAGCAAAAGCTTCCATTCTTTATAATGCCATTCCTCCAAAGACAATTATAATAAAAGTTTATTTAATGCTTAATGATAGCGAAATGGGTATATCGGGTCACAGAGGAAAGGGTTTAGATGAAAAAAGTATAATGTTAGAACTTTCAGGGTTTCCAATCCAAAAGATAAATAATTGTTTAGCGATTCTTTGGCACGAAATAATCCATTGTTGCTATTCCTCTGTTTATTTTCTTCCTCTTCTTAAGAGAATTCCAAAAACAAGAAGGGTTGCGGCATGGCTTGAGGAACTTAACGTTAGATCGTTATTAGGACGTGGAATTTGGGATATTAAGTTTTTTAATCGCCCACTGCCTTTAACTTTAAATCCTTCTCCTCCTAAAATTGATCCGCGTCTTAATTCAATTCAAACAATAGAAATCATTAATCTGGCAGATCAATATATTAAAGAAAATAAAAGATTTAACAAAGATTACATAGAAAAATTCATTCAAATATTAAAGAGAAATAAAAAATGGGCTATCTTATTAAAAAGATAAACCCTTGCCATATAGCGACTGTCGATTTTTAAGTAGATAATTCATGTATGCTACTTTTTGCGCTATTATCCCAATTTCCATTAAAGATGTCTTTCTCATAAAGATCGAAATCCGACCAGTCGTTTAGTGGGCTTTTCCTTAGACGATTAAACGTTCCCCTTAGCGCCCTTTTTCCTGTTATCGCATTCTTCTTGGCTTTTATAATTTTACTTTTCATAATCTTTACCTCCTTTTTATAATCTTTTTATCTTTGTTTTGAGGTAAACAAAGATTTTCTTTCTTGTCTCGCAATAATAATATTTTCCCCCAATTCCTCCAATTCTATGACTAGGACATCCATTATGGCATGCGTTTTGCCATTCACAAGCAACACAATCAGAAGGAAGAGAATTTACCATTTCTGCATATTTTAATCTTGGTGTATCATTTAGGATTTCAAGAAGTGACTGTTTTGAGAAATCCCCAAAGAATAAATTATCCTGCCCGGAAGACCTATCGCAAGGATAGATTCTTCCATCCCATTCTAGGCAAAAAAAGGATGTACAAGTTCCATTAAAAGAACAATTTTTAGCCATCTTCCCTTTAATGCCAAATAGAAAGTTTTCGATTTCTCGAATTGCTAAATCTGATTTATCCTGGGTTAACCAAAGATCAATAAGGTCCTTTAAAAATTTAAAGAACTGTTTATTGGTTATATTTTGATTAACCATATTTCTATTGGTTTTTTCTAAATCAAGATAGTGACAAATTCCCCAAGATTTTACCATTAATGTATTTACAAAAAAATCAAAGTTTTCTTTAACTCGCTTCAAATTATCCTTAGTAAGAACTTGCAGAAAGGCGTGCTGAATGTCAATGTCATATTGTTTTAAAATTTCGATTCCTCGCATAGTAAGTTCAAATGAACCTCTTCCTTTAGAATCTTTTCGAAAATAGTTATGACTATCCTTATTGCCATCCAAGCTTATACCAACCTTAAAATCATTTTCTTTAAACAAAACCGCCCATTTATCATTTATTAAAGTGGCATTAGTTTGGATTCTGTTATCAATTTTTTGACCGTTCTTTAAATATCGATTCTGAAGACCTAATACTTTTTTGAAAAAATTTAATCCGGCAAGTAAAGGTTCGCCACCATGCCAAATGAAAACAAGTCGACCTGTAAAAAGTTCCATATACTCTTTAATGAATTTCTCAAGTAACTCGTCATTCATAACATGGGGAGTAGATTGATCACTATTACTATGGAAACAATAGCGACAACGGAGATTGCAGAAATCACCAACCACCTTAATAATCGGAGTCATTAATCTTAACGGCGTAGTTAGAATAACTTTATTATTCATTTCAAACACCTCCATAAACTTCCTGTTCTTTTCTAATTTCAAACTAATAACTTTTCATTTTCGTTTCAGCCAATATTTAATTTTCAAAGAACAGTTTCTTTAAATTTTACCTTAATTTTACTACATCATAACCAAATGTCAATATACCCGCGTTGACAAAAACTAAAAGTTTTACAGGAGGGCGACCCTCCGTAAAATTGTAGAGGGTCGCCCCCTGATTTCTAATGTAAAAACATTCCAACATTCTATTCCAACATTCTCAAGAATGTTGGAATGTTAATTTGTCTAATTCGCGTGAAATTCACGCAAGTACAAATGATAGATTTAAATTATCGAGGTTTAATCTCAATAATTTTGAATCTCAATAATTTTTTGTTGTTAAAATTAAAAATTGTAAAAATTAAAATCCTCAATCTCTGTATTTCTTAATAACGCTTGCAATTTTTGGAAGAAAATCGTTCCGGTAATCCCGATGTTTTTTACTTTTGAAATATTCTAAAACCAACTCTTTCAAAAGTATCTGTTTTTTAAATAATTCGGCTTCATAATTATTTTTAGCGGATTGGGGAATAAAAAATTTTCCGATTTTCAATTTTTCAGACAAAAATCCATGGGGGCAAAGAAGATTAACAATAGCCTCTTTAATCAATAACGACTCGGAAAAACTTCCCTGTCTTCTCAATCTATATTTTCTCAACTCTTTTTCCGTTTCTTTATTATTAACTATTTCGGTAAAATGAATAAGTTCGTGCAATAAAACTTCAAAAGATATAATTGAAGGCGTCCGAGGATCTCCCGCTTCCAAGGTAAATCCCTTTTTGCCAAGATTAGCCCCTCCACCCGTTCCCCGAGGAGTAAAAAGAATAAAAACCTCTGTCTTTTTAGGAATTTTTAAATCTAAAAATCGCTCAATTTCTTTTACGGCCTGATTAGAATATTGTTTCCAATGTTTATTAAGATCTTCTATCCGACATTTTAGAACTTTTTCTTTTTTTAGCCAAAGAGGTTTTAATTTTTTATCTAAAATATCTACAATTTTTAATATTATTTTTTGTTCTTTTATTGAGATTTTCGCTAAATTTTTTACAACCCTTTTCATTTCCGACTCTAAAAAAAATCTTTCTATGCTTTCCGTTTCCCAACCATATTTTCTTCTTATTTTCCGATAAGCCGGCAGTAATCTCTTTATAGATAAAAATAAATCAGGAAACTCTTCTTTTAAAAACGACCTGCAATGAACATCCCATCCCGAAAGATTATCCATTAAAAAATATAAATTATGAGGATAATAGATATTAAATTTTAATTTAGTCATAGTTCGATTTTATCAAATTCTAAAAAATTGTCTTAAAAAATAAATTGAATTTACAAATAATAAAGATGTTGTTTAATAAAGTTTTCTGTGAATTTCAGTAAATTGATGCTCTATAAACCCTTTATTTATAAGGTTTTTTAAATGGGGAAATTAAACTACCCCGCCGACGGAGCGGCGGGGATTTTCCCCATAATGCTCTGTCGCAGGTTAAAACAATTTTA
>DYHM01000061.1 GCA_020724125.1 Patescibacteria group bacterium
TATATGGCATCAATTTACTAAAATTCACAAAAAACTTTATTAAACAACATCTTTATTATTAGAATTCAAATCAAAGTTCGATTTTAGAATGTGAGGTGTATAGAGTTCGGGGAGGTAAATTGCTTTTCTATCCATACTCATCTCTTAACCTCCATCCCTCCAAGGATTGCTCCCACAGAAGCAATCCGAGGAAATATAAATAAAAAACCCCGATGCTTGGCATCGGGGTTACCTTAGGCTTGACAATTTTTGTCAAAAAAATAAATTAGGAGTTTACTTTTGGAATTTTGATTATTAAAATTCCTTTTTTTAAAGTAATTTTCATTTTTTTACTATCCACACCATCGGGTAAAAGAATCTTTCGGCTAAAAGGCCCCCAATAACATTCCTGAAAAAAATATTTTCTATCTTCTGTTTCAGCCGGTTTCTCTCTTTTGCCTTTAATTATTAACATTCCTTGTTCAATAAAAATATTTAAGTCATTCAAGTCAACGCCGGCGATCGGCGCCTGAAAACAAAATTCAAAATCAGTCTGAAAAACATCAATCATTAATTTTCCTTCAACTATTTGCCAGTCCTCGATTTTTTTTTCAACTGTTTCTTTCTCTTGTGAATTACTCTCTTTTTTCTCTTCTTTATTGTTTTTCTCTTCTTTATTGTTCGTTTTATCTATTTCTATTTCTAATCCCAATTCTTTTTTAAATTTTTTCCAAAAAGACATATGCTTTTTAATTCTTTTAATTTTTTAATAGCAAGTAAAACACACGAAGCCATCGTTATTAGAAGTATTAAAGTTAAAACAAGTTTGGTCCAGTCTGTTAATTGTATTATAAAAAAATTATAAAAGGTATGCAAAAGACTGCTTGTTAATAACCCGCAGGTAAATAAAATTTTTCTCTCTTGAAGATGTAAAAAAGAAATAGCCAGGAAAAAACCGAAAATAGCCGAGGTAAGGGTGTGAAGAAAAACAGCTCCAAAAAATCGTAAAAACATTAACCAAAGAATATTTTTTATTATTAGAAAGGGATGATAATTACTGAGGACTAAAATATTTTCCAAAGCGGCAAAACCTAAAGCTGAAATCACTAGATAAAGCAAAACATCAAAGGGTTCGTCAAGTTCCGAACTTTTAAGAACATTTAATTTCACAACTAAATATTTACCGTATTCTTCAATAAAACTTATTATAAATAAACTAAAAAAAAGGGGAGTTAAAATTTTACGACTTTCTAAAAAAGAAAGAGAAATATTAAGCGTTATTTCCAAAAAAAGAATAAATAAGACAATGCCTGCTCCGCCACAAAAAACCCTCAAAATCATTTTTTTTGACTCGGGGTGAAGATCTTTACGAAGATAAAAAATAAGCCAAATAAAACTGGGTAAAAACGCAAAAAGATAAAAGAAATAATTATAAAAAGACATTGTTATTTAGTTCATTTATTCTATAATTTTAAAATAAAAACAAATGTTCCTCAAGTCGCCAATTGAACAGGTCTGCCCCTCAAGTCAAAAACTTCAAAACAGGCTTAAAAAAATGGGAATTAAAACCATCGGGGATATTCTTTTCTATTTTCCTCATCGATATGATGATTTTTCTAATCTTATCGCAATTTCTCAAGCTAAATTAAATCAAGTTTGTTCTTTGCAAGTTAAAATTTTAGAAATAAAAACTAGACGAACTTTGAAGAAAAAAATGTTTTTAACTGAAGCCCTATTGGGTGATGAAACGGGAACAATAAAAGCTGTTTGGTTCAACCAGCCTTACTTAACTAAGGTTTTAAAAACCGGCGATTTTATTTGCACGGCTGGCAAAATTGTTTTTGGTCAAACTGGTTCTTATCTTTCCAACCCAATTTACGAAAAAATATCAGTTGAAAAACCGGTTTTAGATTTAATCCATACAGCCCGACTTGTCCCGGTTTATCCAGAAACCGAAGGACTTTCTTCAAGATGGTTAAGATTGATTTTGGAAAAAATTTTAGAAAAAATTAAAAATCAACTCAACGAATTTCTGCCGTTGGAAATAATTAAAAAATATCAACTCCTTTCGTTGCCGGAAGCCATTCAACAAATTCATTTTCCCCATTCTCTTTCTCAAGCCGAGAAAGCCAAATTCCGTTTCTCTTTTGAACAACTTTTTTTATTAGAATTAGCGATTTTAAAAGAACGACTAAAACTAAATAAAGAAAAAGGACCCCTTATCCCTTTAAATCTTGATTTGATTAGAAAATTTGTTAAATCTCTGCCTTTTTTATTAACCGATGCTCAAAAAAAAGCGGCCTGGCAAATTTTAAAAGATTTAGAAAAACCAATTCCTTGTTCACGGCTGCTTCAAGGAGATGTCGGTTCCGGTAAAACAGTAGTGGCTGTAATAGCAGCCTTGAATGCTGTTAGGGCTGGTTGGCAAGCGGCTTTTATGAGTCCGACTGAAATTTTAGCTAAACAACACTTTAAAGAAGTTTCCAGTTTTTTAGCGCCTTTTAAAATAAGGATTGGTTTTTTAACCAGTAAAGAAGACAAAATTATTTCTCAGAAATTAACTCATCAAAAAGAGGCAGGCAAAATAAGCAGCGAGATTTTAGAGATTTCTCGAGTTAAACTTTTAGCGAAAACCCGAAACAACGAAATTGATATTTTAATTGGCACTCATTCCTTAATTCAGGACAAGGTTAAATTCGGGAAATTAGGTCTTTGTATTGTTGACGAACAACACCGTTTTGGCGTTGAGCAAAGAGCAAAGTTGTTAATTCAAAATTCAAAAATAATTCCTCATTTTCTATCAATGACAGCGACGCCGATTCCCAGAACCCTGGCTTTGACTATTTATGGCAATTTAGATCTCTCCTTGATTGATGAAATGCCAAAAGGACGGAAAAAAATAATCAGCCGTTTCGTAAATCATAAAGAACGACAAGAAATCTACAATTTTATCAGACAAAGAATCAAGGCCGGCGAACAGGCTTTTGTTATTTGTCCCCGAATTGAGACAGCAAATAATAAAGAAGAAACTGAAAATAAAATTTCTTCCTGGTCGGAAGTTAGGGCGGTTAAAGCCGAATATGAAAAACTTTCCAAAGAAATTTTCCCGGATTTAAGAATTGGAATGCTTCATGGTAAAATGAAAGTCAATGAAAAGGAAAAAATAATGACTGCTTTTAAAAATAAAAAAATCGATATTTTGGTTTCTACCTCGGTTATTGAGGTAGGAATTGATATTCCTAATGCCACTATTATGATGATTGAAGGTTCAGAGAGGTTTGGTTTAGCTCAACTCCATCAATTTCGAGGACGGGTCGGAAGATCAGATTTACAATCTTACTGCCTTTTTTTCACTGATTCGCCGACTAAAACTGTTCGAGCCCGACTAAATGCTCTTTTAGAAACGAATTGTGGTTTTCAATTAGCCCAAAAGGATTTAGAAATCCGAGGTCCGGGCAGTTTTACTGGTCTAAAACAATGGGGCATTCCAGATTTAGCAATGGAAAGTTTAAAAAACCTCTCATTAGTTGAAAAGACCCGCAATGCCGCTTTTCAACTTTTAAACAAAGATCCTGATTTAAAAAATTATCCTGAATTAAAAAAGAAACTTCAAGAATTTGAAATAAAAATGCATTTAGAATAGATGAATCGAATAGAACGCGGGAGCGCGCGAGATTTATTTTATTAAGATTGGCGCAAGTATTGTTTTTTTGTTCCAATACATACAATTTTTTGGCGGGTTCACTTTACATATTTTAAAATCAATTTTTCTAAATCCAGCTTTATGTAATTTTTTAATATGCTCTCTGGAAAAACTCCTTGATTCGTCAGAATAATATGTAAAAATGCCATTTTTTCTCAATAATCACGAGCGGCGCGCAAAACTTTAGTTCTTTGATATTTTGATTTGATATTTTGATATAT
>DYHM01000062.1 GCA_020724125.1 Patescibacteria group bacterium
TTTGTTGACGAACATAACGACGAATTTCTTCTTTGGTTGTTCGGTCGCTGATGGTAAAAATAGTAACCTTCGCGCCACATCTTACCGCCCCAGAGATATTTCTTGATTTCTGAATGATTATTCTAAATTTACCGCGACCCCGAGCGCGGAGGCTCGGGGAAATCTTTAAGTCATATTATAAATCCAAAATCCTAAATTTTCACCCGCCTAAATTTTGCTTCGTAAAACTTTGGCGGGCGAGCAAATTCGAAACCCAAATGACAAATGCCAAATCGCTATCTATCAAAACAATTTCTAATTTTTAATTTTAAATTTTTAAATAAATCCCAATGATTTAATTTTTAAAAAGTTTAAAAATTAAGAAATTAAAAATTATTTAAAAATTAAAAATTTGGATTTAAAAATTCATTTGGATTTGTTTAGAATTTAAGATTTGAGATTTTAACTTAAATGAAATTAAAATATTTTTTAATTAGTTTTCTGGTTAGTCTGCCTTTTTGGTGGGGAATAAATATCTTTCAAAAAAATTTGGAAGGATTTATTTATGCTAAAATAATTGAAAAAAATCCGCCTCGTTTTTTGACAGCTCAAACTTCTTTAAATTTGCCGTCTTATTATTTTTTAAAACCGGGAATTCCAAAACCGGAAGTTTTAGCCCAAAGCGCTCTTTTAACAGCAATAACCAAAGATGGCAAAGAACAAATAATTTTTCAAAAAGAAAAAGGCGCCAAAATACCTATTGCCAGTTTATCCAAATTAATGACCGCTGTCATCGCCGCAGAATTTTATAAACCTGATTTAAAAACAAAAATTTCTAACAAAGCGATTGAACAGCCGGAAGTTATTGGTTTTTTAAATCCTGGCGAGATATTAAAAATTCAAGATTTGCTTTACATTGCGCTTATTGAGTCCAGTAATGACGCGGCTCACGCTTTGGCTGAGGTAATAGGGGTTGAAGGATTTGTTTCTTTAATGAATTTAAAGAGTGAAGAATTAGGATTAAAAAATACTTATTTTTTTAATCCCACAGGAATTGATCAGGGACAATTTACAAATTATTCCACAACCGAAGACCTCAAAGAACTGTCAAGATATTTATTAAAAAAACCTTTAATCTTGAAAATTCTTTCTGAAAAAGAATATCCTCTTTATCTGGACAATAGATATTTTCATCATATTCTTTATAATACCAACGAACTTTTAAAAGAAGTTCCTGAAATCATTGCCGGTAAAACCGGCTACACCGCCGAGGCCGGCGGCTGCCTCCTTTTAATTTTAAAGAAAGAAAAACCAGAAATTTATTTTATTGCCATTGTTTTAAATTCTTCAGACAGATTTGGAGATGCGCGAAAACTTATTAAATATGTCTTTACTTCATATTCAGGTAATTAAAATTCTTTTTTTAATGGTTTTTTCCGCTTTCGTGGCTTTTCTTTGGGCGCCATTGTTAACTCGTTTTCTTTACAAATATAAACTCTGGCGAAAATCAGCTCGGGCGACTTCAATTGACGGAAAACCAGCGCCAGTTTTTTACAACCTTCATAAAGACCGGGAAACGCGAGCGCCGCGGATGGCCGGACTTTTAATTTTTTTAACAACGATTTTTACGGCTTTTTTCTTTTCTTTTTTAACGAAAATCTCTGATAATTTATGGTTAAATAAGTTAGACTTTTTATCCCGAGACCAAACCTGGATCCCTTTGGCCGTTTTAACGGCAGCCTCTTTGGTGGGATTAGCCGATGATGTCCTCCAAATTTTTGGAAAAGGGAAATACACGGCTGGCGGGATAAAATTTAGTCGAAGACTATTAGCTGTTTTTTTAATTGCCATTATAGCTGTTTCTTGGTTTTATTTTAAACTTGAATCTCGCGCCTTGCATATTCCCGGCTTTGGTGATTGGGAGATTGGTTTTTGGTATATTCCTTTATTTATCTTGGTTGTTTTGGCTTGCTGGTCAGGCGGCGCCATTGATGGATTGGACGGGTTAGCCGGCGGTGTTTTCGCTATTATTTTCACCTCTTTTAGCATCATTGCTTTTTCTCAACATCAATATAATTTAGCTGCTTTTTGCGCTGTTTTAGTGGGAGCAATTTTGGCTTTTCTTTGGTTCAATATCCCGCCAGCTCGTTTTTATATGGGTGAGGTGGGAATAATGGGACTAACCTGCACTCTGGCAATAGTTAGTTTTCTTACTAATTCGGTTCTTCTTTTACCGATTATCGGAGGACTTTTGGTATTGGAGTCCGGGTCGATAATTCTACAACTCTCATTTAAAAAAATCTTTGGAAAAAAAATTTTTCTTTGCGCGCCCTTTCATCACCATTTGGAAGCCAAGGGTTGGCCGCCTGAAAAAATTACAATGCGCTTTTGGATTTTGGGTTTAATCTTGGCTATAATCGGCACAATTATAGGATTATTAAAGTAATTACAAACAATGTTTCAGAAAAAGAACGGTTCCTTTAATTATTTTTTTTTAATTATTGTACTTGCTTTAATTAGCTGGGGATTTTTTACTATTTTTTTAATTTCTATTCCTTTTTCTTTGCAAAAATACGGAAACAGCTGGCATTTTGGTTTACATCAATTATTTCTCGGCCTCATTCCCGGAATTTTAATTGCTTATTTGTTTTATAAATTAGATTTGAAATTTTTAAAAAAATTCAGCATTCTTTTTTTTATTTTGAATTTAATTCTTATACTTTTAGTTTTTCTGCCTGTTATTGGAACAGAAATTTATGGAAGCAGGAGATGGTTAAATTTGGGTCCATTTTTATTTCAACCTTCGGAATTTTTGAAAATCACTTTTTTGGTTTATCTTTCAGCCTGGCTTTCTAGTAAGGTTAAAGAAACAAAAAAGGGGATTATTGGCATCAAAAATCAATGGCAAACATTCTTTATTTTTTTAATAATGCTTATTTTTATAGGAATAATTTTACTTTCTCAACCTGACTTTAGCACTTTTAGTTTAATTTTTTTAATTTCTTTTTTGGTTTATTTTTTAACTTCAACGCGCTGGTGGCATTCTTTAATTTTAATTTTAGCCAGCGGGATTATAGGCAGCTTTTTTATTATTGCCGTCCCTTATCGTTTAGCCCGCCTTCTTCCTTTAATCCATTCTAAAATAGACCCCTTGGGGATTGGGTATCAATTAGAACAATCTTTAATCAGTATTGGTTCTGGTGGTTTGTTTGGAATTGAAGGAGGATTTGGTTTGGGTTTGAGCCGACAAAAATTCGGTTTCTTGCCTCATTTCTTAACTGACTCGGTTTTTGCCGTCATTGGGGAAGAATTGGGTTTAGTAGGATGCTCTTTATTACTTTTGCTTTTTTTACTTTTTGTCTGGCAAGGATTAAAAATAGGCTTGGCTGCTGGCAATGAATTCAGCCGACTTTTGGCTGTCGGTATCAGTTTTTGGCTCGTTTTTCAGGCCTTTTTAAATATCGGCGGAATCATCGGCATCCTACCTCTTGCCGGCATCCCTCTCCCATTTTTCAGCTACGGCGCCTCTCATTTTATAGCCGAAATGATTGGAATAGGAATTCTTTTTAACATCTCTAAACAAAACAAAGTTAATTGACAACAAATTTTTGTATTTCTTTTTTGTATTTCTGTTATCTTATGTATTTCTGTTATCTTAATTATTTTCTTATAATTACTAAACTTTGGCAAATTTAAAATTTCATAAGTCAAACACCGAGGAAAGCAAATATTTGTTGTTTAAGCATCGCCTGTCTCACGTGTAAAATGATTTAAGAAAGTGAGTGAAATTAGTTTCGCCGGTTCATTAAAAAGTAAGCGAGCTTCGGTTTAATTTTGTTAAAATTCGACCTTTGAAAAATTATTTCAATTTTTGAATAAAACAGGTCAGACATCATCTCGGGGTTGAAACACTTCTCCTA
>DYHM01000063.1:0-2259 GCA_020724125.1 Patescibacteria group bacterium
TTTTAATTTTTAGTTTAACTTTAAACTTTGAACTTTTAACTTTGAACTTATTTTAATTCATCACCGCTGTCATTGTTATTGTCGCTGTGTAATTCCCTTCTACTTGTAAATGAGAAGTTCCTGATTGGGCTCGGAATTTCACGGTGGTGGCAGCGCCGGTTGGTTGATTAGACGATGAAGAATAAGCAATATTTTCATCAGTAGTGGAAAAATAATACCAACATTTATCAAGGGTATCTAAAGCGCCTGTATTGCAGTTTACTCCATCATCTTTATATTTCTGAATAATATGAGAACCTTCGGGGGTAAAACCAAATTCTGAATCAGTGGAAGCTATTAACCAATTTAAATCAGGATTAGCGCCGGCTGGCGTATAATTAGCAAAACTATTAGCTCCGCTTTGCAGGGCTGGATTGGCGCTGGCTTTAATTGAAGCGGAATAACCAATAGGATTATCAGTAGTTATTGTCCAAACTGCTTGTCCGTTACCAACCCCTCCGGTAACGCCGCCGATTGCCGGGGTCATTGACACATCAGACGGCGAAGAAATAGAAATAACATATTCTACTGCCATCTGTTGATAACCTGCTTTTAATTTAAAAGAAGCGCTTTGGGATTCATCAGTGGCAATTTCACCGATTGTGTCTTTTATTCTATAAGTTGCCGAACTGGAATCATCCCTTCCCCCAATATTAATTGAATCAGCTGGAATTTTATAATTCGCGCTGGACATTGCCGCGAAAACATCAGTAAACAGATAACAGTAAACAGATAACAGTAAACAGATAACAGTAAACAGATAACAAATTTTTATTGTTTGTTTTTTATTTTTTGAATGAGTGTCCATAAAATTTTCCCAACTTCTTCGGCTAAAATTATTGTCTTTTGATAATCTTTATTGGAAATGTATTTTTCAATAAAAACAAAATGTAAAAGATATTTTACTTCCTTTAACGAACCATAGGCTATTTCTAAAAATCTTCTATATTCTCTTTCTCCTCGCCTTGCAAAACCTTCAATTATATTTAAGGGAATAGAAATAACTGCTCGCCGTAATTGAGAAGTCAACCCAAATAATTCTTCTTTTGGAAATTGTTTTGTTAACCGATAAACAAAATGGGCCAATTCGTCGGTTTTTTGAACCAAAATACTTTTTTGCGCCATAGTTATCTGTTATCTGTTATCTGTTATCTGTCTTGCGACGAATCTCAAAACGCGTCGCTACCCAACGCAAACCTAAAATCGCCAAAAATAGCCCAACTAATCCAGCTAAAATAACTTTCCAAGGAATAACCCAAAATTCTAAATATTTTTCATCAATAATATATTCATCTCTAATATCTTTATAACCTCGACTGATAAAAGCGGTGGCGGTATATTTGCCGCAAAGCCATTTTTTCTCCCATTTCATTTCTCTTAATTTTAAAGAATCGGGCAAGACAAACCAAGGTTGTAATTCTATTTCATCAACTTTTTTTCCCAAAAGATTTCTTATTTCAATTATTCCATAAGGAGTTAAATGAACCGTTCCATTATTTTCAAAGAGAAGCTGAAAAGTAATTACTGCTTTTTCATAAAAATTTTTTCCTCCCTTTATTTTAAAATCTTTTAAAAATCCTTCTTCTTTAACTGCTCCTTTTACCCTGATAAAAAAGAGAGTGCCTAGCCGACTGACTAATACAAACTGCCCCTTGGCTTTTTCTTTTTCAGTTTTTCCTTCGGCTAACATTGGAACTGTCTTTACTAAAACAGAGCCATAACGTCCGCCGGGTTCAGCGTCTATGGGGATAGAAATTTCCACCGGCAAAATCATTCTTTGTCCATGTTCTAAAATAAACTCAAAAATCTCCGGTTTTAAATAATCTTTTAAGGAGTAGGGTCCTTTTTTTTCACCTTCTTCGCCCAAAAAAACAGTTGGTATGGTTGGATCGCGGGAGCCAATAAAATCTTCAATATCAATCTTAAATTTTTTTGTCTTGCCTGTTCTATTGGTAATCATTAATTCTTTAACAACCCTGTCTCCCGGATCTAACAAGAGTTCAGTCTTCCCTGGTCCTAAAACAATATCATCTTCTATTGAAATTTTGGATAAACTTTCAATCTGATAAGCAAAAGTATTTAGGTTAAAACCTAATCCTATTAGTAATAAAAAACTAAATATCAAAAAACCCCTTCCTTCTGTGTGGAAACTCGCATTTCGAAGGTTTCTTTTATTTTTCATATTTTAATCTAACCACTCTTTAAATTTCAAAACTCTTT
>DYHM01000063.1:2359-3836 GCA_020724125.1 Patescibacteria group bacterium
AAATTTCAAAGTGGTTTTTTGCTTCTTTAAAAGACTTAGTTCTCAATCCAAACTCGTTTAATTCATTGTTGCGGTTGCTGTAATAGTGGCAGTGTAATTTCCTTCTTTTAAGTATTTAGCGTTTGATTCTGTCTGGAATTTTACCACTTCAGCTTCGCCAGCCGCAGCAGTATTGGTTGTCCGATTAATCACTGTCACAGCTGTGGTGCTGGCATTAAGCCAACATCTATCAGCGGTATTTAAAGTGCCTGTATTACACGCGCTGCCATTGTCTCTAAATAAGGCAACTGTATCAGCCGCTGTCGCTGGTTCAACAGAGTATCCAAATTCCGCCACATTGGCTGCCGGAGGAGACCATGCATAATCAGGAACATTTGCTGTCGCTGGTGAATAATCGCTAAAATTCCAGGTTGCGTCTAATTGCATTGAAGGAGTACTGGTTGAATTTATGGTCATATTAAATCCTTGCGCATTGTTAGTCTTAACCGTCCAGGTAGTAGAGGCATTTTTCGGAGCGCCTGGGTTTCCCGTCATACCGGGAATAGCCGATGACATTGTGACATCAGCTGGGCTGGAAATTGTAATTTCCTCACTTACCGCTTGAGTAACAACAACACTATCAGCATTCGCCTTAATTATTTCCGGTTCAAAATATATATAACCACTCATCATCAACAGACCCATTATTAAAACCGAACTTATAATTTTTTTCATAATTTTAATTAATTAAAAATTTTTTCGACCTTTAAAATTTTTATTGAAAATTAGAAATTAGTTCAAAAATTGAAAATTAAAAAATTTATAAAATTTATTTATAAAATTTATTTAATAATATCTTTATATATCTTTTTTAAAAAAATTGCCAAACCTAAGTTTTCCACAGACACCCATAATTAGTTGATGGATAAATAAAATCAAAGACTCATTTGAATAGTTTTTCTTTATTTATAATATCGTACAATTGAGGCGATCGTGGTAATTCTACGATTATACTTATTTTTAACACCAATCCTTACGTCCTTAATTGTCCGTAATTTGTATTTTAAAGCGCAACGCCTCGTAATATGGAATAATCCCTGCCAATTCGTATTCCTTTCCATGAGGATTCGTAGTATGATATTCGTGGAGATTCGTATTATAATTCGCGGAGCAATTATTCAACACTCTAAAATTGCAGAATTCACGCTGTCATAAATTTTTAGATTTTATGGTTGAGAATATTTAACGAAAATTGATAGAAATTGAGTTTTTAATAAAAAAACGCTCCGAAAAGCATTCTGTAAAGCATCTTTTTTTAAAAAAAATTGGCCCCTATGGCTTGGAATAAAATGAATAGGAATCTATATGAGCCAATTATGTGAAGTTATAATAGAAATCACTAAAAAAAATTTAAAAGAGCGAAAGAGTAAAAAGATATAAATGATCCTCGCGGGGATGACCAATGAGCAATATAAATGAGCAATAATATAATAGTAAT
>DYHM01000064.1 GCA_020724125.1 Patescibacteria group bacterium
CTTTATTTTTAGTTAAAATCCATCCATTTTTGACTTCAAAATTGTAAAAGTACTGGTATTATCAATATCCGCGTGATAAATTTTTTTAAAATTCCACTGTGGCTTGCGTTTGCGCAAACTATTTTGTTTATAGAGAATAAAAAAAGAGAAATGCTTTATTCTTTCCCGCAAACAAAACAAGGCCGACCCCGCAAACCCGCTGGGTCGACCTTGCGTTTGCATTGAATTTTACCTTAAAAATGATAGATTAGAGTTAGTTGAATTTTTTCTATTCTGTTTTTTTGTTTTGAGCTAAAAATTAAAATTGAAAGTTTTTTACATGTTCAAAAATTTTTGTATTTTTAAAAAAGAGAGAAATAAATTTTTACTCTTGGATTTTGGCAGGAAAACGGTAAGGGGAGTAATTTTTCAGTTAAATAACTCGAAAGTTAAAATCCTGAATTTCCAAGAAGAAGAAATTCAAAGGCACAGCGTTTTTGACGGAATGGATTTTGAATTGGATGTAGTAAAAAAAACAACTGAAAAAATTATTGAAAAAATAGGAATTAAAAAAGAAATTCTTAAACTCTCTAAAATTTTATATTTTAGCCCTGATATTTTAAGGGCGGAAATTTTTGATTTATCCATTAAGAGACAATTTAAAGATAAAAAAATTAAAAAAGAAGAAGATAGACAAATTTGTGAGTTTGTTTTCAATGAGGCCAAGAAAAAACTCTTTGAAAAACAAGGAAGCCAGATAAAAATTTTAAAAAAGAAAATTTTAATTGAAAAAATTTCTGGTTATAAGGTTTCTTCAATTTTAGGGTTTAAGGCTGAAAATTTAAGTTTTAAAGTTTTGATTGTTTTTTGTTCTAAGAGTTATTTTGATTTTTTGGAAAAAATAAAAGAAAATCTAAATTTAGAAAACTCGGAAATCTTTCACCCCATTGAACCCTTAATTAATCTAATAAATAAACAATTTTTAAGAGAAGAAACCACTCGGATTTTTATAGACATTGGAGAGAAAAACACTTTAGTTTCTTTTTTTGGAAAAGAACCTGAATTTGTCGTTGATTTTCCCGCAGGGGGCTCTGATTTTACAAAAGAACTTTGCAGAATTTTTAACTTTAAAAAAGATGAAGCAGAAATTTTAAAAGAAAACTTTTCTGAAAAAAAATTAAGCCCGGAAACAGAAAAAAAATTGAGAGAAATTTTTCAACCGTCTTTAAATTTTTGGTTAGAAAATTTTAGAAAAAAGATAAAAGAAAAAGTTAATGTCAATAATTTATTCGCAGATTTTTATCTTTTTGGCGGCGGGAGTTTGTTGCCTTTATTTAAGGAAGAATTAGGCAAAGAAATTGGCTTGAATAAAGTAAAATTTCTCTTACCAAGCGATTTACCCTTAAAAAATAAAACCAAAATGAAATTTTCCATTAAAGAAACATCTTCGCTTTTAAAGGTCTTTTATTTGTCTTAATATTATAATTTATGCCCAAAGAAATTTTTGATATTTTACCGCCTGAAAAAATAGAAAACCAAATTTTAGAAATACCACTTAAATCTTTTCCGAAAAAGAAAAAAAGAGTAAAAAATTTTTTATTTTTAACATTCTTTTTACTCTTTTTCCTAATTCTTGGTTTAGTGGTTTTTATTAACGGCTTTTTTTATTCAACCCTCTTTGTTTACTTAACGCCTAAAACAGAAACTAAAATTTTAAAAACAGAAATTGAAATTCAAACCTCTCAAACAAACATAGATTTAGAAAAAAAAATTCTTCCTGGCGTCTTGTTTGAAATTGAAAAAGAAGGAAAAAAACAATTTATAACAACAGGCAAAGATTTTATTGAAAGCAAGGCCAAGGGAGTAATTCGAGTTTATAATTCTTACAATCCGCCAACCCCATTGAATTTAGTGGCTAATACCCGTTTCTTATCTGCTGAAAAATCTAAAATTTTTCGTTCTTTAAAAAGTATAAACTTGAAACCAGCCGAAATTGAAGGAAGAAAAGTTATTCCAAGCTACATAGATATTGAAGTTATAGCCCAAGAATCAGGCGAAGATTATAATATTGGTCCTTCTAAGTTTTCAATTCCTGGCCTGAGCGGAACTGCTTTTTATTATACAACCTGGGCCGAATCATTCACTGAAATAAAGGGAGGCTTTAAAAAAGAAATAAAAGTGGTAAGCGAAGAAGATATCGAAAAATCAAAAAAAATTTTAGAAAAGGAATTAGGAAATTTAGCCCAAAAATCCCTTAAAGAACAATTGCCGCTAAATTTTGACTTGGCTAAAAAGGGAATTTTTGTAAAAGTCCTTCGGATGTCTTGCGATAAAAAAACCAAAGAACAAGGAACAGAATTTTATTGTCAAGCAAAAATAAAAGCAACAGGACTTGGTTTCAATCTTTCTGATTTAAAAAAGATAGCCCTTGATTTTCTGAAAATCAATCTTGATTTCTCTAAGGAATTTGACCCTCAAAAATTGGTCTTAGATTATTTTTCTCAAGGCTTAAATCTTGATAAAGGAAAAATGATTTTAACTCTTGAAATTAAAGTCCCTCTTTATGAAAAGATTTCCCGGGAAAGTTTAATTTCTGAAATAAAAGGAAAATCAGAAAAAGAGATAAAAAGACTTTTAATGAAGTACCCTCAAATAAAAGAAATCCAGTTGAAATTTCGACCCTTTTGGTTTAAAAAAGCGCCTGACTCTTTAGAAAGAATCAGGATAAAGATTCAATAAATCCCCATACCTTCCTGTGAGGCATTAGGCCCCTGCGGGAAGGATTAGAGCCGCCCATTCATCCCCATGGCAAGCTGAGGAGTATTTTAGGAAGGCGTGGGGATAAATTTAAATTGGTATAACTATTTTTAAATTTTATGTTCCTTATTATTGGCTTGGGAAATCCTGGCCAAGAATATCAAGATGCCCGACATAATCTTGGATTTATGGCTTTAGATTATTTTAGAAAAGAAAAGGAATTTTCCAACTTCGTTTTTATTGAAAAGTTTAATTCTTTAATTTCCGAAGGAAAAATTGAAAAAAAGAAAATTATTTTAGTTAAACCCCAGACCTTTATGAATAATTCTGGCAAAGCCGTGAAGAAAGTAATTAAAAATTTGAAATTAAAAACTGAAAATTTATTTGTTATCCATGATGACATTGATATTAAATTAGGAGAAATCAAAATTGTTAAAAACCGCGGCCCGGCTGGACACAAGGGCGTAGAATCTATAATAAAAGAAGTTGGAACCAAAGATTTTTTAAGAATCAGAATGGGAATAAGCCCTCAAAAAGAAGAGGAATGGAGGAATAAGAGAAAAAAGATAAAAGATTTTGTTTTGGAAGATTTTAACAAAGACGAAAAAGGGGTTTTAAAAGAAACCCTTAAAAAAACCTCTAATGGCTTGAATATAATTTTAAAGGAAGGACTGATTAAGGCAATAAATAAATTAAATAAATCCAGAAATCAAAGAAAGGGTTTATAAATTTTATTCTGAACAACCAACTTCTTTTTTTACAGTAGATATACCGCTTTCTGTTATTTCGGGCGCTTTGCGTCTTGGGCGCATTTTTCTTATGTCCAGGCAGGGGTGATAAGTATTTTCTAATCAGTATACTGACTTTCGATAAATAGATTGTCTTCTCGTTATTTGAAACCCTTTCTCAAATAAGAGGAAATACAAAAAAGGCTTCAACCTAATTAATGAGAGTCAATATGTGTTGACTAACGATACGTTAAGGTGTAAAATGCTTAACGTATGCAAATAAAAAT
>DYHM01000065.1 GCA_020724125.1 Patescibacteria group bacterium
GATATAATAAAAATGAAAAGATTTGTATAGACCTTTTGCGAAATAAGAAGAAAAAATAGTTATTTTATCCTTTATTTATAAGCTTTTTCGGCTATTCTATCCTTCACAAGAAGTAAATTGTCGATTTAGCCTTTATTTAAAAAGAGAAATCACGATTTTCTAAGTTATTTTGCAAGATATCTTATGAAAAGAAAAGAAAAAATCAATCCTTTATTGAAAGATTCTTATTTAGCGGTTATTAAAAATAGCGATGGTTCAAAGATGTTTCGGAATTTTTACGTTGAGATTAATGGCAGAAAAAAAGACATATTAAAAAATGGTGAAGTTTCTTGCGCGTTTTTTGTTTCTTCGGTTTTGGTTATCTTTGGTTTGCTTAAAAAAATTCATTTAACTATTTCCGGCGCGCTTAAAGATATGAGAAAGTCTGGCTGGAAAGAAATCGGTTTTCATAACTCAAAAATTAATCCGGAATTAAAAAAACCAAAAATCGGAAGTGTAATTTTATGGGAAGGCAAAAAATCAGATAAAGAAATTCATAAACATATTGGTTTTTATATTGGCAAAGGGAGGGCAACCAGTAACGCTTTTTATTTCTATAAAAAAAGAAGTCCATTTATTCATCATTTTAGCTATAACGGCAAGCGGAAAATTGAAGCAATTTTTTGGCATAAAAAGTTAGAGAAATAATATAGACCTTTTGCGAAATAAGAAGAAAAAATAGTTATTTTATCCTTTATTTATAAGCTTTTTCGGCTATTCTATCCTTCACAAGAAGTAAATTGTCGATTTAGCCTTTATTTAAAAAGAGAAATCACGATTTTCTAAGTTATTTTGCAAGATATCTTATGTTAAAATTTACCGAACAAGATAAAAAAATAGGCAAAAAGATTTTCGAAAAATTCAAAAAAGGCAATGAAATAGATCCCCAATGGTTTCTTTTAAGATTTAATAAACTTTTTAAACTCTTAAACAATAAGGAAGGGCAGTTAATTAAAAGAATTCTATCAATTGACCCTAAAGAATATGGCTTAAAACTGCCATTTTGGGGAATTAAGCCAATCCCTAAAAATTTAGTAATGATTAAAAATCAACAATATAAATTAGGAAAAGAAATAAAAACAATTCGACCTCAATTTTTACCCAAAAATGTTTTTTTGGCTTATCAATGCTTGAATAATGCCATGAAAAAAGATATAAATCGTTCGTTAAATATTTTTAGCGGCTATCGTTCTCCCGCCTATCAATTAGTGGTTTTCTTTTGCAATCTTTATTTCAATAATTGGAATATTAAAAAAACCTTAAAAAGCGCGCTATTGCCCGGTCACAGCGAACACGGCTATCCCGAACGTCAAGCAATAGATATTAAACTCCAAAAAGGCGCAGTGGAAAAAAAAGATTTTTATAAAACTCTTTATAAAACTAAAGAATACAAATGGTTATTAAAAAACGGCTCTAAATTTGATTTTTATCTTTCATATCCAAAAAATAATAAATTGGGCATAATTTTTGAACCATGGCATTGGCATTTTAAGAAAAAAAATGACGCAAAAAATTAAATTAAAACAAAACTATTATGGAGCGAAATGAAGAACAAAAATTAATATCAAAGCCGCCGGTGGTGGTTGTTTTAGGTCATATAGATCATGGAAAAACAAGTATTTTGGATTTCATTAGAAAGACAAAAGTGGTTGAAAAAGAAACAGGGGGAATCACTCAACATATTGGCGCTTATGAAATTGAACATCAAGGGAAAAAAATTACTTTTATTGACACGCCTGGTCATGAAGCTTTTTCGGCAATGAGAAGAAGGGGGGTTAAATCAGCAGATATGGGCATTTTAGTAATTGACGCAACAGAAGGAGTAAAACCCCAAACAAAAGAAGCTATTGAAGCGGCAAAGATAGCCCAATTGTCATTGATTGTGGCTTTTAATAAAATTGACCGAAAAATGGAAGCTCGTCCCGAACAACTCAAAAGAGAATTAACTGATTATGGAATAATTGTTGAATCTTTGGGCGGCAGAACGCCGGTTATAGAAACATCGGCCAAAACAGGACAAGGCATTGAAGAACTTTTAGATATTATCCTTTTAATGGCGGAAATGGAAGTTTTAAAAATTGATTTTCTTTCACCAGCCGAAGGAATTTTAATTGAAAGTTTATTAGATAGTCAAAAAGGAATAACTACAACCTTAATTTTAGAAAAAGGAACTTTAGAAAAAGGAGATATTATCGCCACCCCTTCGGCAACAGCGAAGATAAAAATGATAAACGATTTTCAAGGAAAAGAAATCAATAAGGCCTTGCCTGGACAACCTGTCCAAGTTTTTGGATTTACAGAACTGCCGAAAATTGGAGAGGGTTTTAAGGGTTTTTCTGATTTAGAAACAGCCAGAAATCAAATCAAAAAAGAAAGAAAAGAAGAAAAAAGAGAAGTTTTTTTTATAGACACCGAGAAAAAGGTCTTAAATTTAATTTTAAAAGCTGATGTTTTGGGTTCATTAGAAGCAATTGAAGATATCCTAAAAAATCTTCCTCAAGAAAAAGTAATCCTAAGGATTCTTGGATCTGGAATAGGCGATATTAACCCAAACGATATCTATTTAGCTGAAAATGCAAAAGCAAAAATTTTTGGTTTTAGGGTAAAAATTGACGAAAATGCTAAATTTCTTAGCCAACGAAAAAAAACTTCCCTAAAAATTTTTGAAATTATTTATGAATTAATTGAGGAAGTTAGAAAAATAATGGAAAAATTATTAGAACCGGAAACTAAAAGAATTGACTTGGCGAAAGTAAAAATTATAGCTTTATTCAAGAAAAAAAAGGATAATCAGATTATTGGCGGCAGAATAATAGAAGGAGAAATCATTAGAGATGTTTTGGCGGAAATTATCAGGGAAGAACAAATAATAGGTCAAGGAAAAATTAAAAGGATTCAGGAGAAAAAAGAAGATATTGTTTCGGCTTCAAAAGGAAGAGAAGTAGGAATGCTTTTTATTAGCGAGACAGAAATTCAAGAAGGAGATATTTTAATCGTTTTCAAAGAAGAAAAAAAGTTTTATAAATTAGGCATAAATTAGGATTGAAAAATTTTAAAAAAAGTTTAATATTTAATATCTTGTTTGTTTCTAAAAGCCGCGGTGGCGGAATTGGCATACGCGACGGACTTAAAATCCGTTGGGGATTATCCCTGTGTGGGTTCAAGTCCCACCCGCGGCACACTTCGGGGCGTTAGCGCTCGCTCAGCGTGAACACTTCGAGACGATCGTTCGGCGTTAACACTATAATTCAATGTAAACATTAAAGATGTTGTTTAATAATATTTTGAGGTATTTTTATAATTTTTCCCTTTTAAAAACCTTATAAATAAAGGGTTTATATGGTATCAATTTACTAAAATTCACAAAAAACTTTATTAAACAACATCTTTAATATTTGAAATGAACGTTCACTTAATTGATTAATAATTACAATATGAATACATGTAAGCTAACGATACGTTAGTTGGTAATTTTAATTAGTTTTAAATCAATGTTT
>DYHM01000066.1 GCA_020724125.1 Patescibacteria group bacterium
TAGTTCACTGGCGCAGTCAAAGAAATAACAGGTAACTACCGCTGGGATTTCTTTTTAAGAAATATTTTGCAATTATTTTACAATAATAAAAATATTGAACAACTTAATAAGTTTTCCTTAACAAATAAAAATAAATAACCAATTTTAATAAATAAATATCTAAACCAACATTAAAGGGGCGGATTCTGTCTGTTATTAAAATTATTAAACAACATTTTTAAAATATGAGAAAACGAATTATAATTTTAGGAATGGGAGGAACTATAGTTATGGTTCCTGATTCCAAAACAGGAGCATTGAAACCCACTAAAGATATAAAAGAAATTATTGCCCTTCTTCCTTCGTTAGTAGATAAAGCGGAAATTACCTTTCAAGAATTAGAAAATCTTGATAGCGCCAATATCAATCCAAATCATTGGACAAAACTTGCTAGAAAAATAGCCGAAATTCATAGCGACTATGATGGAATTATCGTAACTCATGGCACTGACACTATGGCCTACACCGCTAGCGCGCTATCATTAGCGCTTGGTCGGGGATTAAAAATCCCCATAGTTTTTACCGGATCTCAGTTGCCTTTGATTGCTTTTGGGACCGACGCCAGATTCAACCTTGAAAACAGCGTAAAGACAATAATAAAAGCTAACAACGAAGATATTGCGGAAGTAATGATTGTCTTTGGCGATAAAGTGTTTCGCGGCAACCGAACAATAAAAACGAACGAATCGAAATTCTCAGCTTTTGATTCCCCTACCCTTCCTCCTCTTGCCGAAATTACAGCAATTGGAATATCATTTATTTCTCAAGCCCTGAAAGTTCAAAAGGAAATCCCTTTTGAACTTAAACCTTCTTTTTCTTCGGATATTTTGTGCGTAGAACTTATTCCAGGTTCTAACCCATTCATTTATAGGGAAATCCTGAAATCTGGTCGATGTCGGGGTTTACTGTTGCAATCATTCGGCGCAGGCAATGTGCCATCTATTGACGAGTATTCCTTTTTACCCTTGATTCGAGAGGCGACCGAGATTTTTCAAATACCTGTTTTAGTTGCCACTCAATTCATAGGAGGAGTAACTCATATGAATATGTACGAAACAGGAAAATTAGCGCTTGACGATGGCGCGATTCCCACGGGAGATCTAACCGACGTTATGGCCCAGGTAAAATTTATGTGGGCTGTAGGTCAGGGACATCAGACAATAAAAGATGTCAGAAAAATAATTCAGACCAATCTTGTGGGTGAAAGCAGTTTATAATTATAGAGGACTATTTACTCAAGTCAGCTATTATTTTGGGATTAGTTTTTATCAGCGCTGGAATTTTACTTTATGTTTATCCGTTTTTTCCATTTTGGATTCCTTTAATCGCCGGAATTTGGACTTGTTTAAGCGGTATTTGTTTTATCTGTATTTTTGTATTAAGAAAAATTAAGAAATAAAAAAAAAGACAAAAATAAATCTTCCGTTTGCCTTAGAAAAGCAAGGATTTTTTAAACAATAAAGATTACAACATTCTAACATTCTTGAGAATGTTAGAATGTTATTTTTAAAATTAATAAAACTCCATCAATCAGTTTTTCCAGCGATTGCTGGAATTTCTGATTGTTAAAATATTGTAAAAATTTATCCCTAACCCTAATCTTAAAAAGGGGGAGGTTTTGTTTTTGCGGCAAACCTTGAATTTCAAGACTTTCTTATTTTATAATTTCTTTGTAGGTCGCATCTTCTAAATTTAATTGACCTTGAATTTGGGCATCTTTTAAAATTAAATTTTCTTTTATTTTTATTGAGCTTAATATAACATTACCGTTGATAACAGCATTTTTCATATCCAAACTTCCTTCTAAAAAAGCATTAACAGCAATAAAATTACCCAGAATATTTGTTTCTCTTAGATAAACATCTCCTCTAATAATTAAACCGAAACTATAACTATCGCTAACCCTAATGTTTGTTAAATCAGCGTTTCCTTTAATTTCGGTTTTGGCTAATCCCAAAAAACCCATTAAGTTTAAATTTTTACAAATCAAATCTTTGGTAATCTTTATTCCCACCAAATTGACTACACCATTAATTCTGGCATTTTCTAAATTTAAAGTTCCGTCTAATCGTCCATCGCTGAAATAAAATGATTCTTTAATTAAAGCCTGGCTTAGGTTTAAGTCCCCGTTAATAATGGCGCCATCTAAAGAAATAGAACCTAAGATAATGGCGCCTTCTAAGTTAATGCCATTGTTAATTGTTTCGCTTTGAAATTGAAGAAAATCTATAACTTTGCCGCTTAAATTTATCTCTCTTTCTTCCAAAAGAGCCATTCTTAACTCTTTTTTAATTTCTGTTTGAGTTAAGATATTTTTATCTAACATGCTAAAATTAAAATAATAATAAAAAAATTAAAATTACATTAATAATAAACTTAATCAAGACCGACTTTAAACGCCTTAAAATTCAAAGATCGATACTTCTCGGGGATTACCACCTTAATGGCTTTTAAAATGGAATTCGGTTTTAAAGGAATCGATTTTTTATTTATTGCCAGTCCTAAAAGATAGACCCCGGCTGTCACTTCTGAACCTAATTTTTCTTGACAAATTTTTGACGCCTCCACTAAAAATAAATTTTCTAATTTATTTAAATTCTCTAAAATTTTTTTCTCTGACCAGGAATTTTGGAAAGGAATCAATTTTTTATTTACTAAAAAAATAGTTTTTTGATGAGCATAAAAAGCTGTTCTTAAAGCTTCGCAAATTTCCAGGCCTAACATTAAATCAGCCCGACCATGCGAAATTAAAGGTGAATAAATTTCTTTACCCCAACGCAAGTGAGCGACCACTGAGCCCCCTCGTTGACTCAAGCCATGGACCTCAGAACTTCTAACTTCATTTCCTTCAAGAAAAGCAGCTTTGGCTAAAATTTGGAGCAAGCTTATTATTCCCTGACCCCCGACCCCTGAAAGAATAACATTAAATTGATTTTTAGGCATATACACCTCACATTCTAAAATCGGACTTTGATTTAAATTCTAATAATGAATAATTGAAAAATGAATAATTGAAATTGGCGTTGTTTAAATTACTAAACTTTGGCAAATTTCCCGAGAATAAGACAACATAGAAGTAATGAAGGCAGAAAAACTTCCAATTATTGAAATTCCTCAAGAGATTCACGACCTTTGTCTAAATTGCAAGGATACATTTTCTATTCCTCAATTCAAGAACTTTGAACGTTTTATCACTGGTATCATTATTAATGATGAAGCAGATATTCAGGCTTTAAGCGAAGGGTTTGAGCTTGGAAAACACTATGATAGTCTTTATCATTTCCTTTCTGAAAGTTCTTGGGATATTGAAGAGGTATTTAAGACATCAATCTCGGTTATCAAGTATCTTCCTAATTCTTCTCGTCCCTGATTCTTCTCGAAGATTCGGTCCAAAAGGATACATTAAAAATGTTGTTTAATAATATTTTGAGGTATTTTTATAATTTTTCCTTTTAAAAAACCT
>DYHM01000067.1 GCA_020724125.1 Patescibacteria group bacterium
TTTAATTAGTGTTTTTCGTTTTTAATTTTTAGTTTAACTTTGAACTTTTAACTTTGAACTTTAATTATTATGCCCAAACAAAAAATACAAGAAGGTAGAAATTGGTATGTGATTCATACTAACCCGGGTGAAGAAGAAATTGTTGCCAAGAACTTAATGCAACGAGTAGAAAATTTAGGCATGGAAGATAAAATTTTTAATATCCTTGTTCCAAAAGAAAAAAAATTTAAAATTAAAAATGGTCAACGGAAAACTGTGGAAGAAAAACTTTATCCCAGTTATGTTTTTGTGGAAATGATTGTAGATGATGCTTCTTGGTATGTAGTTAGAAATACACCCCGAGTCACTGGCTTTATTGGCGCCGGAACAACGCCTATTCCTGTTTCCCAAAAAGAAATAGAACTTCTAAAAAAGAAAACAAGCGAAGAAACAGTTCAACATAAAATTGATTTTAGATTAGGAGTCTTGGTAAAAATTATTAACGGACCATTTAGAGATTTTGAAGGAAAAGTTTGCGAGATAGATAGTGAAAAGGGAAGATTAAAAATCTTAGTTAACGTTTTTGGCCGGGAGACGCCTGTAGAGGTTGATTCGCTCCAAGTAAAAAAAATATGAAAAAGATAATCGCTGTTGTAAAACTTCATATTCCGGCTGGCAAAGCCCTGCCAACACCGCCAGTTGGACCAGCCTTAGCTCAGCGCGGCGTAAAAATTGGAGATTTCTGCCAACAGTTTAACGAAGCAACTAAAAATCAAGAAGGATTTACTATTCCTACCGAAGTCACAGTTTATGAAGATAAAAGTTTTAGTTTCCGTCTTAAAAGTCCTTTGACTTCCGAACTCTTAAAAAAGGCAGCCGGTATTGAGAAGGGTTCTGGCATACCTAATCAAAAGAAAATGGGAAAAATTTCCAGAGATGAACTTAGAAAAATTGCTAAGCAAAAAATGACGGACTTAAATACCAATGATATTGAGGCAGCGGAAAGAATTATTGCCGGCACTGCCAAACAAATGGGAATAGAAATTGAATAAAAATTTTTATTTTCGATTTTTTAAGGATGAGCAAAGAGTATCTTCGTCGGCATATTCAATTTCTCCAGCTATAGGCAAGCCGCGACCGAGAGAGGTAATTTTTAAACAATGTTCTTCGCTGTAAGTAAGCCGTTTTAATTTTCTCTGCAGCCAAAGAGAAGTATTTTCTCCCTCAATAGTCGGATTTAGGGCTATTATTATTTCTTTTATCTCGGAATCGCTTTTTATTCTCTCAATTAATTTATCAATTCTTTCTTCAATTTCTTTTTTAAAATTCCCGTCAAAGTTAGAAATTAGTCCTCCTAAAACAAAATAAAGACCTCTATATTCTTTGGTTTTTTCTATTGCTTCTAAATCTATTTCTTTTTCCACAATACAAATAATTGCCCTGTCTCTTCTGACATCGCAACAAAAAGAACAAATTTCTTTTTCATCATTCAGGAGCATTTCAAATGATTTATAACAAAGAGAACAAATCTTTATTTTTTCTTTTAAATCTTCCAGCGCCT
The DNA here is from genome assembly GCA_020724125.1 of Patescibacteria group bacterium. Taxonomy (GTDB): domain Bacteria; phylum Patescibacteriota; class Minisyncoccia; order Minisyncoccales; family CG1-02-41-26; genus DYHM01. The sequence goes on from DYHM01000067.1 coordinate 1,541, forward strand.
TTGTTAGCTCTTCAATTTTTTCTTTCGGAGTTTTAACTAAATAAAATACAAACCGTGTTGCGGTTCTTGGTCCAATGCCGGGAAATTTTGAAAAAACTTCAATAAGTCGTTGAATAACAGAAGCATACATAAATAAAATTTTTAATTTTTAATTTTTAATTTTTAATCAATTTCTAATTTCTAATTTTGAATTTTGAATAAATTTCTAACAAAAAATCAAAAATCAAAAACCAAAACCACAAACCAAAGACCAAAAAATTCGAAATTCAAAATTCAAAATAACGATTAATTTTCAATTGATAATTGAAGAATTGAAAATTGATTGAAAATTGAAAATTGAAAATTAGTAATAAGGTTAATTAAAAATCTAGACTAAAATCTTTTTTCTAATTCATTAAAAGTAGCTCTTGTTTCATCAAAATAAAGTTCAACCTTGCCAACAGGACCGCTTCTATGTTTGGCAATAATGATGTCAGCGATATTTTTTCTTTGAGTTTCTTTTTTATCTCGGTCTTCCCTGTAGATAAATAAAACAACGTCGCTGTCCTGCTCAATAGAGCCCGACTCGCGAAGGTCGGCCAAGCGGGGAATTTGAGGCGTCCGTTGTTCAACAGCTCGGCTTAATTGAGATAAAACTAAAACAGGCACATTAAGTTCTTTGGCTAAAGACTTTAATGACCTGGAATTTTCAGTCACTTGCTGAACTAAATTTAAATGAGGATTTAATGGTGTCATCATTTGGAGATAGTCAATTATTAAAAGACCCAATCCTTTTTTTGACTGGAGCCGCCGAGCCATTGCCCGCATCTGAAGGACGTCAGTGCTGCTAATGTCGTTAATATACAAAGGCGCTTCGGAAAGAACGCCAATGGCTCTTTGAATTCTTTCAAAATCGTTATCTTCTCCTTCTCCTGAGAGCCGACCGGTTCGCAATCGCCAGAGGTCAATATCTGCTTCGGTTGCCAAAAGTCGGTCAATAATTTGGTCAGTCGACATTTCTAAACTAAAAATGCCAACCGGTATTTTCTCCTGACAAGCGGCATGGCGGGCGATATTAAGAGCTAATGCTGATTTTCCTAAACTGGGCCGGCCGGCTAAAATTATAAGGTCTGATTTTTGGAGACCAGCCAAAAAATTATCTAATGACCGAAAGCCGGTTGAAATGCCACGAAGTTTTCCACGGTGTTTATGAAGTTCATCGATCCTTTCAAAGGTCTCGCCAAGCGCCTCTTTAAGAGAAATAAAAGATTGAGTTAAAGATTTTTGGGCGATACTAAATATCTTTTTTTCACATTTGTCTAAAACAACCCCTGCGTCTTCTGTTTCATCATAACCCATTTGTCCGATTTCATAACTGGCATTAATTAAATCTCTAAGAATTCTCTTTTCTTGAACAATCTTGGCATACTCTAACAAATGACTGGCTGTGGGAACAGAATTAACTAAGGAGGTAAGATAACTAATACCGCCGATTTCTTCTAATTGCTTTTTTTCTTTTAAACGGTTGGAAGCGCTTAAAATGTCTATGGCTGTTCCTTTAGAAAAAAGATCAAAAATAGCGGCATAAATTTTTTGATGAATATCCTTGTAAAAATCTTCGGCTCTCAAAAAATCAGCTATTTTTTCTATTGCCATTGGGTCAATCATCAGACAACCCAAAATGGATTGTTCCGCCTCAATATTTTGAGGCGGCAGTTTAAGTGAATTTAAAGAGACGTTGTTGTTCATATGAATGCATCTTATTCCTTTAAGTTGGTTTGTCAAATTTTGTTTTCAAAAACTTCTGTCGTTAAATCATACCTCGCGGTCCTAAAAGCTTTTGTTTTGCCAAAATCCAATTTGCTTAAAAATAAAAAAGTCTCTGTTTAATTTTTAAACTTAATTTATTTTTTTT
>DYHM01000068.1 GCA_020724125.1 Patescibacteria group bacterium
TAAGAAGAAATTTACTAATTAGATTTTTAAATATTTTCGGATAGCGAATAAAGAAGAACTAAAACTTAACAAAAGAGTGAAGCCGATTTGCCAGCCCAAAATAGTCAAAAAATTCTTTTTAAAATTTTCCAAAAGATTAAAATCAAAAAGCCAGGTTTGTAAATGCGGGGTTAAAAAGTATGAGATAATGAAGAGTAAGAGATTGACTATTAGAATGGAAAACATTCCATACAAAAAACCCTGAATAAAAAAAGGACCGCGGATAAACCAATTAGAAGCGCCCACTAAACGCATAGTGGTAATTTCATCTTTTAAGACAAAAATAGTAAGTTTAATAGTATTGAAAGTGATTAAAAAGACCAGCAAGGCCAAAATGACATTAAAAATAATTCCTGTTTTTTTTATCCCTAAGGATAAATTGGAAATTTTGTTAATTACTTTCTGAGATTCGAAATAGGAAACCTTTTGGATTGAATCTTTAAATTTATCTACTAAAAACTTGTTGATTTCTTTATAAAAAATCGGATTTTGAGCTTTAATTTCTAAAGATGGCAAGAATGGGTTTTCTCCTATTTCTTCAAGGGTCTGAAAATAAATATCTTTTTTATGTCTTAAAAGAAAAATTTCTTTTACCTCTTCTTTTGAAATATAATCAATTGATTTTATTTTTTCAGGAAGGTTATTATAAACCTCCTCTTTAATTTTAAGAATTTCTTTTTCTTGTGTTTCTTCCTTAAAATAAACCGCTATATCGATTTTTTCTTGAACCTTGGCAATTAAAAAATTACTCAAGTCGTTAAAGATAAAAAGACTACTGAAAACAAAAATTGTCGCTGTCATAATAAAAATAACTTCAAGATTTAATCCCTGATTTCGATTAAATGCCTGCCAGCCAAATTTTAAGATTCTTTTTAAAGAAATAAAAAGGGGCATAGTGAAATAAGTTCAAAGTTAAAAGTTCAAAGTTAAAAGTTTTAAAAGTTAAAAAACAGATAACAGATAACAGAATAAAGGGTTGTTCAATTGTTTAAATTTAATATAATTAAAAATTAAAAGTGAGTATTCATGATTTACAGAATTAAGTATAGCAGAATCTAATAGAATTCAAATCCTAAATCCAAAATTCAATTTGAAACTTATAGAAATTTATTCGCTTCGCTCATGGAATTCATGGAAGCTGATTGTAAAAACACAATAATTTCCATTAGTTTCCATAATTTCTATTTTATTTTTGAATTTAGAATTTTGAATTTGTTTAGGATTTAGAATTTCGGATTTTAGATTTAGAATTTTTATGTTAAAATTTGCCTCTACTCAAAAATTATATAAGGAGAGTATTAAGAACAAGGCCAAGAAAGAGTTTATAATACCGGCTTTTAACCTACGGGCCTTAACCCTTGAAGCGGCAAGGGCTGTTTTTCGAGCCGCCAAAAAAGAAAAGGCGGGCGCTTTTATTATTGAATTAGCCCGTTCGGAAACAGAATACGCCAATCAACCATTGTCTCGATATGATAATTTGATTTTAATGGCTGCTCAAAAAGAAAATTTTACCGGTCCGATTTTTTTGCAAGCCGACCATTTTAAAATAAAAGATAAAAAAGAAGTCAAGGATTTGGAGGTTTCAATTAAAAAAGCGATTGAAAATGGTTTTTATAACATTGACATTGATTTCTCTAATTTTTCCATTAAAGACAACTACACATTAACTGCCAATTTTACAAAATTTATCAGAAAAATAGAACCGCGAGACGCAACAGTTTCCATCGGCGCCGAGGTGGGAGAGATAGGAGGGAAAAACACCACTATTGAAGAGTTTCGGAAATTTATGAATGGATATAAAAAAAGTTTTCTTTCCCCCGATAATTCAAGGGGAATAATAAAAATAGCGGTTCAGACCGGAACATCTCATGGGAGGGGCGGGAAAGTGGATTTTGAACTTTTAAAAAGACTTGGGCGTGAAGCCAAAAGGCATAACTTGGCGGGCGTGGTTCAGCACGGCGCTTCAATGTTGGCCGAGAAAGAATTTTCTAAATTTTTGGGAAAAGGCGTTTGCGAGGTTCATTTAGCCACTCTTTTTCAAGACATTATTTATGACAGCAGATATTTTCCTTCGGAATTAAAAGAAAAAATTTATCAATGGCTCAAAAAAAAATATAGTTCGGAAAGAAAAAAAGGGGAGAAAGAAAAAGATTTTTTTCATCGAATAAGGAAAAAAGCGCTTGGTCCTTTCAAAAAAGAAATTCTCGCTTTGTCCCAAAAGAATATTAAAAAAATTTGCCAAGAGCTTGAAGAAAAGTTTATTTTCTTTTTTAGAACCTTTAATGTTTCCGGAACGTCTGATTTAATTAAGAAAATTTATTCAGATTAATTTTTATTTTTTATTTTTCAATAAATTTTTCAATTAAATTTTCAGCTTCTTTTTGATTTTTAATCCAATAAATTTCTTGGTTTTTTTTAAACCAGGTCATTTGACGTTTAGTAAACTGAACGGTGTGTTGAATAATTAGTTTTTCCACTTCCTTTTCATCAATTTTACCGGCAAAAAATTTTCGCCATTCTTGATAGCCGATTGTTTGCAATGAAGGAAGCCAGTCATATTTTTTGATTAACTTTTCCGCCTCGTTTTTTAACCCTAATTGAAACATTTTTTTTGTTCTTTGACTAATTCTTTTTTTAAGTTTTTCCCTAGATACCTTTATTCCGATTTGGAGCGTTCTAAAAAGCGGTTCGCTTTTTTTTCTTTGTTGCCAAAAAGGTTTGCCGGTCATTTTACAAACCTCTATTGCTCTGATTAACCTTCTTTTATTTTCTTTTTCAATAAATTTCGCGCCTTCAAAATCTAATTTTTTGTAAATTTTAAATAATTGACTTGCGGTTTTTTTCTCTAAGGCTTTTCTTAATTTTTTTTGCGGAGAAACTTGGGGAAAATCAATATTATCAACAATCGCCTTGATATAAAGCCCTGTTCCACCAACTAAAAATGGCAGTTTGCCTCGTTTTTGAATATCTTTAATAGTTTTGAGCGCTAATTTTTTATAAATCGCGCTATTAAATTCTTGATTTGGATTGATAATCTGAAATAAATGATGAGGAATCCCATTTATTAAAATTGATTTTTGGTCTTTAGTCTTTGGTTTTTGGTCTTTTACTATCGATGCCGCGCCAATAATCATTCCTTTATAAATTTGCCTGGAATCGGCTGAAATAATTTCACCATTAAACCGACGAGCCAGTTTTAGCGCCAACTCGCTTTTTCCAGACGCTGTTGGTCCTAAAATAACAATCAATTTAGGCCTTGATGAATTATTTAACCGATAAGTATTCTCGGCAATTTTTATTGATGTTGTGGAAAAAAGACTTGACATAGTTTTTTGAATAACCTATATTGAAGATGATAATGACGCAAAGCGGGGATGGCTGATAGTAGATTACT
>DYHM01000069.1 GCA_020724125.1 Patescibacteria group bacterium
TTAAAGGGAAAAATTATAAAAATACCTCAAAATATTATTAAACAACATCTTTAATAATTGATAAGAGGTATGTATGGATATAAGGAAGCACCTATGCGTTTAAAGGTCGATTTTATTAAGGTATAATTTTAAAAATTATGTCAAATGAAAATTTAGGAATAATTCAAAACTGGTCTGAAATTACTGTTGACGCTTTTAAGGGTCTGTGGCGTGGATTTATAGAATTTTTGCCGGCTCTAATCGGCGCTTTAATAATTTTTGTTATTGGTTGGATCATCTCTGTTTGGATAGGAAAATTAGTAGCCGAAATTTTAAAAAAATTAAGAGTAGACCGAATTTTTGAAAACCCCAAATGGCAACAAGTCTTTGAAACAGCAGAGCTTAAAATAACCGTTTCTGAATTTTTGGGCGGATTAGTAAAATGGATTTTAGTGATTGTCTTTTTATTAGCCGCAGTTCAAATTTTAGGATTAAATGAATTCGCTATTTTTCTAGAGAAAGTTGTAAGTTGGTTGCCTAATTTGATTGTAGCAGCCGCAATTTTTACAGTCGCTGTTATAGTGGCTGATTTTGCCGAAAAATTAATAAAAGCGATTGTTGGGAAAATGGAGGTTAGTTATGTTAATGTTATGGGCATAATTACAAAATGGGCAATTTGGATCCTAGCTATTATAGCAATTCTTTCCCAACTTGGTGTAGCTGGAGATATTATTCAGATTTTAACAACCGGCATTGTCGCCCTGATTGTAATAAGCGCCGGCTTGGCTTTTGGATTAGGAGGCAAGGATTTAGCCAGAGAGATTTTGGAAAATTTAAGACGTAAAATTAAATAACGAAACATTGACTATCATTTTCTAACCCTCGCGTCTTTTAATAACAAGGCGCGAGGGTTAGCTTTTATTTGAAGCTAAAAAACATTTGCAAAAAATAAAAAATAAATTAAAATAAAGATATATGATAAAAGCAATTTTTTCTCTATTTTTCTTTCTATTTCTTTTTCTCCCTTTTGTTTCAAAGGCAACTTGTCCGGTTTGCGCGGTTGCCACTGTTGGCGCGGTCGGGCTTTGTCGTTGGTTAAAGATAGACGACCTTCTTTCCGGTATCTGGATTGGCGCTTTTCTTATTTCTTTCGGTCTCTGGTTTTCTTCTTTTTTAAACAAAAGAAAAATTTCTTTTCCCTTTCAATCTTTTTTTATTCTTTTTTTCGTTTATTTTCTAACTATCTATTCTTTTTACTATTTTAACATTCTCGGTCACTCTTTTAATAAAATTTATAACATTGAAAGATTGTTGTTTGGCATATTTTCGGGAACTCTCTGTTTTGGTTTAGCCATTGGTTTTCATCAATTTTTAAAGAAAAAAAATAGAGATAATTCTTTTTTTCCTTTCCAAAAAATCGTTATTATTTTTTCTTTTTTAATTATTCCTACTTTAATTTTCTATTATTTTTTTAAATGTCAATTATAGGGATAATTTTATGGATAAAAAAGAAGAAGAAATTAAAAAACTTTTAAAAAGAGTGGAAGAAAGCAAAAAAGGCAACCTTGATTTGTCTAGCGATGAAGATTTATCAATCGCCATAATGAATTTAATTAGCATTGAAGAACATTTTTTCTTTACCGGCGCCAAAACAGAAAAACCAGAGTATTTTGATTTGTTAAACAAAACCAGAGAAATAAGAAAGGAATTATTGAAAAAACTTGTTAAAGAGCGAGAAGGAGAAAATTATTGTATCTCAAAACATCTTCTTGCGGCATCAATGCGACTAATGGAAGTTGGAACAAAGTATTTAAGTAATGGAAATAAAAAAGAGGCCGAAGAATTATTCTCTAAATCTTATGACCTTTACTCTTTGTTTTGGGGAATAAACTTAAAATTAATAGATATTTCGAATATTAAAAAAATCAGCAATGACCAATTGAATGTTAATGACAAAGAAAAAAGTGTTTTTAAAAAAATTCAAAACCTGATTAATAAAATAATTGATTGTTGTAAAGAATAAATTTAACATTTTATGGCTAAAACCTGTTTAATTTGCGCCAAAACTTCAAAACTTTTTGGGATGAGAAAAAAATTGCGGGCGACCAAATACAATCCCACTGGTAAAAAAAGGAAATACCCTAACCTTCAATGGTTTCGAGTGCCTAAAGACATCCCCCTCAAGAAATATAAACCTTTTGCTGGTAAAAGAATTTTAGTTTGCGCTAAATGCATTAAACGAGCTTCCAAAGAGTGAAAGTATAAAAAAGATTATTTTCTCAATTAGGTTAAAAAAGAATTTCCGGTTATGGCGCAATTAGCAGCATTTGCGCGTTTACCAGTCAAACTTTTTAACGGGCTGTAGTATAATGGCAGTATTTACCCTTGGGGTGGGTAAGACCTGGGTTCAATTCCCAGCAGCCCGAAAATCACTTTTCAATTGAAAAATTGAAAAGTGAATCATTGAAAATTCATTGAAAATTGGTTATTGAAAATTGGAAAATTTTCTAAATTCTTATCTGACAAACTTCAAAAAACGGAGCAACGGCTTTTTGGATTTCTAACAAGCATTCTTCGGAATAGGGCTTTATCTTTTCAAATTTTGGGTCAAGGGTTGTTTTCGGTTTAAAATTTTGCAAAAAATATCTTTTTGCCGGCGAAATTTCTTTGGCAATTTGGATAATATCTTCTTTTGCATGAATGCCGGGAACTATCGTTGTCCGAAATTCATAATCAATCTTTGAATCTTTGATTATTTTAACGCTTTTTTGAATATTTTTTAAATTAACTTTTACGCCAACCGCTTTTTCATATTTATTTTTTTTAAATTTTACATTGTCATTTTGATTTTTGGTTTTTGATTTTTGATTTTGTTTAACATCCATCGCCGCATAATCAATCAGTTTTTTAGATATTAGTTTTTTTAACATTTCCGGGTTAGAACCATTAGTGTCTAATTTTACCAAATATCCCAATTTTTTAATTTTTTTAATAAAATCCGACAAGTCGTTATGGGTAGTCGGTTCTCCGCCTCCTAAAACCACGCCCTCTAAAATTTTTTCTCTCTTTTTTAAAAAATCAAAAAATTCTTTTTCCGGTATCCTTGCCTGTTTTTTTATTTTCTCCGGCAAAACTAAATTCGAGTTATAACAATAAGGACAACGAAAATTACAACCAATCAAAAAAACAACACAGGCTAATTTGCCCGGATAATCTATTAAACTTAATTTTTGCAAACCCCCAATTTCCATTAGAAAATTTAAAATTCGAAATCCCAAATTAAATTTGAAACTTATAGAAATTTATTCGCTTCGCTCATGAAATTCATGGAAACTGATTGTGAAAACACAATAAATTTCCATAAATTTCCATTAGTTTCCATTAATTTCTATATAAATAATT
>DYHM01000070.1 GCA_020724125.1 Patescibacteria group bacterium
TTTTTAGCAAAAAATTCAAACTTAGCCAAAAAGACATGGGTAAGTTCCAGAAAAAAAACTTGACATTTGTACTAAAGTGTGTTATTATTTTAAAAAAAATAATACTTTAAAAAAAATACTTGACATTTGTACTAAAGTGTGTTATTATTTTAAAAAAAATAATACAAAAGGAGTGTGAAGTAGAAATGACTTGAAAAAATTAGTTTAATCAAAGTAAGAAGAGACATTTTTCAAAAACAGAATAACAGATAAAATGTCTCTAATAAACCAAAAGTAAGGAGGATAATGTAAAATGAAAAAAAGTTGGTTATTTATTATCGGTTTAGGGATAGGCCTGGTGGCTATACCTAAAGTAAGCTTAGCCGAAGAGATAATTGAATTAGAGAGGGTTGTAGTTACAGCTACAAAAGAAGAGAAAAAAATTAAGGATGTACCCGTATCTGCAAGTGTAATTACAAAAAAGGAGATAGAGACTAAAAGAGTAACGTTTGCAAATGAAGCACTTAAATATGAAGCTGGAGTCTATGCGAAACACGGTAAATTCAGTGATACCCATGGTTTTGCTACATTGCGCGGTTTTCCTGGAACGTACAGGACCTTAATTCTCCTCGACGGTCAACCATTGAATGATGCCTATACCGGTGGAGTAACTTGGTCTGCTATTCCTACAGAGAATATAGAAAGAATAGAGGTAATAAAAGGCCCATATTCAAGCCTTTATGGACAGAACGCAATGGGTGGAGTAATAAATGTAATAACTAAAACCCCTAAAAAAGAGAGCTTTTCTCTAAAAACTTCTGCTGCACCTAATAACACATCCCACCATTGCCTAAATTACGGAAATAAAATAAATAAATTATCATTTTCTGTTAATTACGAGAAAATACAGACAGAAGGAGAAAGGACAGATTTAGTGGTTAAAGAGATAAAGCCAGGTACTGCTACTACAAAAGTATATGGTTGGGAAAAAACAAAAACAAGAGAAGGTAAAGATGCTTATTTAATTGGGGATTGTGGTAAAAATTACTGGGATCAAAGTAAATACAGTGGGAAACTTGCATATTCATTCACTCCTGCAACTGCACTTTCTATAGGGTATGGACACAGTGAATATGAATATGGATATATAGATGGACGGACATATTTAAAAGATTCAGCTGGAAACTATATCGGTACTGGAACGGTTGAACTTTTAGGAGAGGGGACAATAATCATTTCTCCAAAAGACTTTATAGCAAGTAGTTGGGGAAGGAAAAAAAATGATAATTATAACCTTAATTTGAATACATTAATAAAAGGAATGAACATAAAAACATCTTTGGGCGTAAATAACCGAGAAAGTTTTTATATTCCCCCGCAAACAGGAGCGACCTCTCATGGTGGTCCAGGAAAATTAACTAAAACCAAACCTGACACCAATATAAACGTTGATCTTTCCGGTCAAATTCCAATTCCTATGAAAAATTCTTATTTATCTGTTGGTGTAAACTTGAGGGATGATAAAGTGAAAGTTCAAGATTGGAGCATAACCAATTGGAAGGACAAGGATTCTAAAGCCACTACAACCCCAACATTCGAGATAAAAGGGAAAGCAAGGATAAAAGCCTTATATACCCAGGCGGAAATAGGGTTAATAGAGAATTTGACTTTATTTGCTGGTGCAAGATACGATACATGGAAAAACTATGATGCCTCACAGTTTGAAAAGGCAACAACTACTTCCTATCCCAAAAAAGAAAAATCATGTCTTTCCCCAAGGATAGGTGTTGTCTTTAGCCCTGAGTTGGAATTACCTCTTTCTTTAAAATTAGATAGAATCAAAGCCTCTTATGGTCAGGCATTTAGATCACCGAGCATGTATGAGTTATACCGTACATGGACATGGGGAAAAACAACATATGCAGGTAATCCAGATCTTGACCCAGAAACATCCAAATCTTACGAATTGGGAATTGACCAAACTATTGGGAAAAAGATAAGCTTAAGTACTTTCTACTTCCAATCAAAGATAGAAAAGCTCATCTATTCTAAGACGACTAAACAGCCAGATTCAACAACAATAAAAAAGAAAGAAAATGCTGGAGAAGGTAAAATCTCTGGATTTGAGGTTTCTAGTAAATTAAATCTATCCCGAGGGGTTGAAATCTTTGGAAATTATACCCGCCAGAATACAAAGATTACTTCAAATCCGGCAGCTACCGAAACCATAGGTAAGAAATTTGAGTATGTGCCTGATGAAATGAGTAATGTAGGGTTTTCCTGGACAAGAGGAAAGATTAATTTAAATTGTGTCTGGCAGAGGATTTCCGAGAGATATGCTACCTCTGATAATTCTGATACGGAAAGGGGTGTCTACACCGCGTATGACCCAGTAAATAAAGTGGATATGAAATTGGGATGTAGAGTAAAAGAGGGTTTAACCCTTTCTTTAGCAGTTGATAATCTTTTTGACAAACAATATTATTCATATTACAAGGCTCCTGGTAGAACACTTACAATGGAGGCGAGGTATAAGTATTAAGAATTTCCAGACGGTTCATTTTTAGAACTTTTTCTATGATTTGTTGCAGATGAAATCCTAAAGGATTAATTCCGTTGGAGTTTAGGCTTTAGCCTTTTATAAATTTCATACCCGAAAGTTTTCATCAAACAAAAGTGAACCATCCCCAAAATACTAATTTTTAGCTAAATTTCTTATTATATACCACTCCCCATGAGATTTTAGGTAAATTGAACACTGAAATTAGAAATTACGAAATTAGAAATTCGGCTTCGTACACCAATTTCTAATTTCCAATTTCAAGTTGTAAGCGGCTACCATAATGTTTTAAGGAACGGTATAGATATCAGCATAATGCATCTTTCAAAAATTTAGTTAGTATAGCATACCATCAAACTTTTCAAAGAGCCATTAAAAAGAATAACAATTTATCTCTTTTATTATCAATAGGTCATGTAAAATGTGAATTCAATATTAAAAGTGTGACTCTATTTTTAACACATTTTACATTTTAAATTCCTATATTTCGCTACCTTTAAGTTAAGATTACTTTATGACAATATAGATTATATCAAAAACCTTTCATAAAAGCTAATTTTTTATTGGTTTTACTTTCCTTAATACCTTGATTATTACATCTTAAGATTTTTAAAAAGACTAATATTCCATATTCAGTTTCCAAGTTTGCTAAAGACAAAAATATCCCCATGATTATGATTTCTCCTTTAATAGCCATTGTGTTGGGGGTGGAAGATCTAATATATCAAAAACCTCTTGTTGCCTTTCATCCAGTTCAGAGGGTTTTAATATTTTATTGGCATTTTCAACAACATACTGTTCTTTAAAA
>DYHM01000071.1 GCA_020724125.1 Patescibacteria group bacterium
ATCAATTTGCTAAAATTCACAAAAAACTTTATTAAACAACATCTTTAATATTTTTGCAATAATAAAATTCCTAACCGTCCTCTCAAAAATATTTTATATTTTTTTATGATGCCTTAAAGAACTTAATGTCTAATTTTAAGAATACCTGTTAGGTTGCCTAATTTTTGGATCGCTTTTTGAATTCTTAAAAGACAACCTTTTAAATTGAAAAGAATAACCAATTCTCTTAAACGAATACCCCGCCAGCCCTGTTCTTTCAAAAATTTGTCTTTTATTTTATCTCTTTTTTGTTGGCTTGAGCTTGAATGGGCTTTTTTGTTGTCGCGCTCAACGGCAATTTTACCTTTTTGACAAAATATAGCAAAATCAAGACAAAATCTTCTTTATAAAGTTGTAAAATATCCCTTGATTTCAGAAGATGATTCAAGGCAGTGAAGCCAAAAAAGATACGTTTGGACCTGATATTTTTGATTGGATGAGATAATTTTTTGATATTGCCAAGGCGAACCCGAAGATAATAATCCTCAGCCCGAAAATAGTTTGGCTTGGCCGGCAATAAATCCTTTCTTTTGATAGTTTGACAATCTAAAACTTCAGCAAAATATTGAATCTGTTTTCCTTAACGGCCAAACAAAACCGGCTGATAGAAAGCGATGTAATTAAATCGACGTTTAGGAACATAAGCCAGAGGAATTCGATACCATTTTTTCTTAAAAAGAATCGTCCTGTCCTCTTTGTTTTTTTTAGCACTCCCACTAAAACAATTTTCTCTTTCGCTTGATTCTTTTTCATATTTTCGAATTGTTAATTTTTTTTTATAATTTTTAACGCTCATTACCACAACTAATATTTCTTCTCTTGTTCTTGAAAATTTCTTACTCTATTTTTTTAGCATATTCCACTCGGCGCCAAAAAATCTTTTCTGTTGTATTGTCAAGAATATAACTACTTAAAGAATGATAAAAATTCATAGATTTTATGATACCGCAAAAAAAATTGTCTAATTTTAATTGCCTGTCGTTAAGAAATGAAAACTCTAAGGGGTTTTGGATTAGTTTAAAAAGAACACTGGTTATTTGTTGAAATTAGAAATTTGTGTTAAAGTAAAAATAATGAAATTAAAAAATGTTTTAAATTCTCTTAATCCCTTTTATTCTTGCAAAAAATATAGCATTCCTTTTTGGCAGTGTCCTTCTTTTGTCTTCCTTTTAATGGGCGGTTTTATTATTGTGGTAATTTTACTTACCTATTTTATAGCAACAGCGGAAATTGGAAATCCGAAAATTGTTAATCTCATTATTTTAGGTATAGCCGCTTTCTTGATTATGATTGACTATATTATTACTAAAAGTTTTGAGAGAATCAGCGAGGCCTATCAAATGAAAACCGAGTTTATCAATATTGTTTCTCATCAATTAAGAACTCCATTGGTGAATCTTAAATATTCCTTATCTTCGCTAATGCATAACACCACAGCCAAATTTTCTCCCGAACAATTAGAATATCTCAATATCTTTAAAGAGAACAATCAAAGAATGATAGACCTCTTGAAAAATCTTTTGACATTGGTTAAAATTGAAACTAAAGAATTATCTCTAAAAAAAGAGGAGGTTTCTCTGACTGAAATAACCAAAAAAGTTATTTTAAATCTTAAATCCCAGTTAGAAAATTCCAACATTGTTATCACTTTAAAAACCCAAAAAAATTTGCCTAAAATTTTAGGCGATCTTTACTGGATAGAACAGATAATTAAAAATCTTTTAGATAATGCCATTCGCTATTCTCTTCAAGGTGGTGAAATAAAAGTCAGGGTTTATTTCAAAGATAAAAAAGTTCATCTTGAAATTCAGGACACAGGCGTTGGCATTCCAATAGAAGAACAAAAATATATTTTTCAAAAATTTTTCCGTTCCGAGAATATTTTGAAATACCAAACCAAAGGAACCGGCCTAAGTCTTTATATCAGTAAAAAAATTTTAAATTTAATGAAAGGCAGGGTTTGGTTTAGGTCAAAAGAAAACAAGGGAACTACTTTTTATATCGTCCTTCCTCCTATTTTTTACAAAAAGTCGAAGATTATACTTTTTTAAAAATATGCCAAAAATTCTCTTAATTGAAGATGAGTCAGCCCTTCAAAAGGCTCTTCAAAGTTATTTAGAAAGAGAAGGATACGAAATGGTCGGCGCCCTAGATGGTCAAATCGGCTTAGAACTGGCAGAAAAAGAAAAACCTGATTTAATTCTTTTAGACCTTATTTTACCCAAAATAAACGGGTTTGAGGTCTTGAAAAAATTAAAGGAAAATTCCTTAACCGAATCTATTCCTATAATTGTTCTTACTAACTTAGAAGACCTTCGTCATATTGATGAGGCCTTAAAGAGTGACATCAAAGCCTATTTGGTTAAAGCGGAATATACGCTGGAAGAAGTCGTTGAAAAAATAAAACAGACCTTGAAATAAAATCAAAATCCAATAGAGATTCATGGAAACTAATGGAAATTTATGGAAATTTATTGTGTTTTTACAATCAGTTTCCATGAATTTCATGAACGAAGCGAATAAATTTCTATAAGTTTCAAATTTAATTTGGGATTTCAGATTTTGGATTTAGGATTTGTTTGCCCGGCCAAATTTTGTTTGCTTTGTTGTTTGTTCTTAATTTGTTGGTTATAAAAAGTGATAACAAAATAATAATTTTTTTGAAGATGAAACAAACAAAATTTAGGCGGGTGAGATATTTACATTTTAAATTTTTCTTATGAACGAACTTCACCAAAAAGAAATTAAAAAAATAACTCGGCAGATAGTAAAAAAATACAAACCAAAGAAAATAATTCTTTTCGGCAGCTTTGGTCGGGAAAAATCAATTAAAGATTCGGATGTTGATTTGTTAATTATCAAAAAGACCAAAAAAAATTTCCCTGAGAGGTGTCGAGAAGTAGCCGAAATAATTGATGGAGAAATACCAGTTGATATTTTAGTTCGAACCCCAGCAGAACTAAAAAAAAGATTAAATTTAGGAGATTTTTTTTATCAGAATATCATTCAAAAGGACGAAGTTCTTTATGAATAACCTTAAGAATAATCAAAAAAATTTAAAAAAATTAGTCCAAGAATGGTTTCTTAAAGCCAATGATGACGAACTTTCAATAAAAGATATTCTTGAAGACAAAGATGGGACGCCGAGTACGGTTTGTTTTCTTAGT
>DYHM01000072.1 GCA_020724125.1 Patescibacteria group bacterium
ATGGTAATGATAATAAAAAAAGATTTTAATTTTTTATTTTTAATTTGTGGTTTTGATTTTTATTTTTTGATTTAATAATAAAATGAATAAAATTTTTGCAAAATTTAAACCTATTCTTTGGTCAAAAGATATAAAGAAAATAGACCTAAAAAAAGATAAGGTTTATATTATCCATCAAATTTTAAGTTATGGAACATTAAATCATATTAGAGACATATTCGAAATTTATTCCAAGGAAGAAGTTAAAAAGGTGTTTGAAAAATTCCCCAAAAAGATATATGAGCCTGCGGTTTTTTACTTTGTAAAAAATTTCATTTTAGGTTTAAAAAATAGAAAAATTAATGAAAAAAAATATTTCAAAATTTCACTTCGAGATATTAACTGAAGACCAAAAGAAAGTAATTGAGAATTTAAGGAAATTTTCAAAATATGGCGCATTAGGCGGCGGAACTGCGTTGGCATTGCAACTTTATCATAGAAAGTCATTTGATTTTGATATTTTTACTCCTAAACCTTTATCTAAAAAATTTCTTTATAAAATAAAAGAACATTTTAAAAAAATTGAAATTATAATTAATACGGGAGATGAGTTAAGTTTCATTTCTCCTTTTAATGTTAAAATTAGTTTTATTTTTTATCCTTTCAAAAATTTTTATAAGACGATTAAAACTTCTTTTTTGGATATTTTTGATTGGAGAGATATTGGTTTAGATAAAGCCCATGCCATTGGTCGCAGGGGCGAGTGGCGTGATTATATTGATTTATATTTTGTAATTAAAAATGGATTAACATTAGAAGATATTTTACAAAATTCAAAAAGGAAATTTAGAGATTCCTTTTCTGGAAAATTGTTTTTGAGTCAGCTTTGTTATTATGGCGATATCGTTGATTTTAGCGTAGAATTATTGGATAAAAGAATTTCAATAACAGATGTTCAAAATTTTTTTGAAAAAGAAATTAGAAAAATAAATTTTTAATTTTTAATATTATCAAAAGTTATGTGGCATCAAAAACTTATTCTAATTTTTAAAGATAGACAATTACGGAACAAAATTCTTTTTGTTTTGACTATTTTCGCTGTTTTCCGTTTAGCTGCCAATATTCCTATTTCCGGCGTTGACGTTGGCGAGCTCAGAAGAATGTTTGCCGGAAATCAATTTTTAGGACTTCTAAATGTTTTTGTCGGCGGCGCTTTAAGTAATTTTTCCATTGTAATGTTAGGATTAGGTCCTTATATTACCGCCATCATCATAATGCAGCTTTTAACAATGATTTTTCCTCAATTAGAAAAACTTTATAAAGAAGAAGGAGAAGCTGGTCGACAAAAATTTAATCAATATGGAAGAGTTTTGACTGTTCCTTTAGCTGTTATTCAGTCCTACGGAATGTTGATTTTATTTCAAAAACAAGGTATTATTTCTTCCTTAACTTCTTTTCATTTTTTTACCGTTATTATTACGGTTACCGCTGGTTCGTTATTTTTGATGTGGTTGGGCGAATTGATTTCCGAAAAAGGGATTGGCAACGGAGTTTCTCTTTTAATTTTTGCCGGCATTGTTGCCCAGACGCCGATGGAAGTTCGGCAATTACTTGTCGGCTTGGAACCATCGCGACTGCCTTTTTATTTTCTCTTTTTTGGAATGGCCCTCCTAATAATTTTTGGCATTGTTTATATCACTGAAGCCAGGAGAAACATTCCTGTTTCTTACGCCAAAAGAGTAAGGGGACAAAAAATGTATGGCGGTTCTTCCACTTATCTGCCAATGAATGTTAATCCAGCTGGCGTTATTCCAATAATCTTTGCCATTTCTATTTTGCTTTTTCCAACCATGATAGCCAATTTTTTAGGCGCTGGCGAAAATCATTTTCTGAAAAATTTCGCTAAAAATTTAACAGATTTTCTTCAAAATCCCTGGATTTACGGAACTTTATTTTTCACTCTTGTTTTTCTTTTTACTTTTTTTTATACTGCTGTTACTTTCGACCCAAGGGCTATTGCTAAAAATCTTCAAAAAATGGGCGGCTTTGTGCCAGGTATTCGACCCGGGGAGTCAACAGCTGAATTTTTCCGTAAGATTCTCTACCGCGTTCTTTTTGTCGGCGCTATATTTTTAGGTTCAGTGGCGGTAATGCCTTCTGTTATTCAAGGAATAACCGAGATAAAAGCTTTTAGTTTTTTAATCGGCGGCACTGCTCTTTTAATTGTGGTAAGCGTAGCGTTGGATACTTGGCGTCAAATTAAAGCCCAATTAAAAATGCGCGAGTACGAAAAATTTTAAAAATTTTTATTTAACTTTTAACTTTTAACTTGAACTTTAATTAGTATTTTTCGTTTTTAATTTTTAGTTTAACTTTAAACTTTGAACTTTTAACTTATTATGCTTTCTCTTCAACAAAAATATCAAAAAGAAGTAATTCCTAAAATGATGGAAAAATTCGGCTATAAAAATCCCTTGGCGGCGCCGCGAATAGAAAAGGTGGTTTGTAATTGCGGATTTGGCAGAATGGTCGTTGATAAAACTCCTTCTGAAAGAGAAAAAATTATAAATATTATCTCTGAACTTTTGGCTTCGGTCACTGGTCAAAAGCCGGTCCAAACTAAGGCAAAAAAATCAATTGCTTCATTTAAAACAAGAAAGGGAATGATTATTGGTCTTAAAACTACATTAAGAAAAAAAATGATGTTTGATTTTTTGGAAAAATTGATTTGGATAATTTTGCCCAGAATTAGAGATTTTAAGGGTATCCCCTTGTCTTTGGTTGATAAAAGAGGTAATCTAACATTAGGTTTTAAGGACTTTAGTTCTTTTCCCGAAGTAGTGATAGATAAGGAAAAAGGAATTTTTAGTTTAGAAATAACAGTGGTTACTAATAACAAAAATCAGGAAAGGGGAATTGAGTTCTTAAGGTTAATGGGATTCCCCTTAAAGTTAAAGAGTTAATAAGTTTGAGAGTTTAGGAGTAATCACGAATATAGGAATAAAGAGTGATTAAGTGATTAAGCGATTAAGCGATTGAGTTAATTATAAACGTTAAACCTTATTATTGTATGGCTAAAAAATCTCAAATTGAAAGAGCAAAAAAAGCGAAATTTTCAACCCGGATTGTCCGACGTTGTTTTAAATGTGGCAGAAGAAGGGGTTTTATAAGGGCTTTTGGTTTTTGCCGAATATGTTTTAGGGAATTTGCTAATCG
>DYHM01000073.1 GCA_020724125.1 Patescibacteria group bacterium
AATTATTCAACACTCTTTAGGTGAATAATGTCTTTTAAAAGATAAAAAAGAGGATATAATAAATTTATAACTCACTTGATAAAGAAATCAAGTATTAAGGTCGAAATTTTTAGAAATCACGTTTTTAAAAATTTAAAAATTTTCTTATGCTTCAAAAAACAAGTATTCATGGTTTTATTGTTAGTTATGAAGAAAATGCGAGAAATGGCATTCGTTATCTCCGCGATGATTTAGATTTTCAAGAAGCGCGGATTTTTTTTGACCAGGCTAGACAAAAAGGAATGGCTCCTTTTGAAGATGACCAAGACAAACAATATACATTGTATTACCAAAACGGCGCTTATCTTTTAGCGGGACGGAGCAGATAATTTTTGCATAAAACCAAAATCCAAATCTTAAATCAATAAAATGCAAAATGCAAAAATTAAAAATCAAAATTAAAAATCAAGTTGATAAATCCTAAATTCAAAATCCTAAATCCTAAACAAATCCTAAATCCGAAATCCCAATAACCAGGACTCGTTTGTTTTGAATTTTGAATTTAGAATTTTGAATTTTACATTGTCATTTTACATTTTGAGATTTAAACTTTGAATTTTAATAATATGGAATGGTTATTTTTAATTATTATTTTAATTTTTTCTATTGTTATTCATGAGGTCTCTCATGGAACAATGGCAAATTATTTAGGCGATCCAACCGCCAGGGAAGATGGTCGTTTAACGTTAAATCCCTTGAAACACTTAGATCCAGTTGGTTCTATTCTTTTGCCGGGTTTTTTAATTTTAATGAGAGAAATTACCGGGGTGGGAATTATTTTTGGTTGGGCAAAACCAGTTCCAATCAATCCTTTTAATTTTCGAAATAGAAAATATGATTCGGCCAAAGTGGCTCTCGCCGGCCCGGCGGCTAACTTATCCCTCGCTTTATTTTTCGGCTTAAGTTTAAGATTTTTACCAGTCCTTCAATCCTTTCCTAATCTTTATTTAATGTTTTCTTTTATTGTTTATCTAAATATTCTTTTGGTTATTTTTAATTTATTACCTATTCCCCCCTTAGATGGTTCTCATATTCTTTTTGCTTTTTTACCCCGGGCCGCCGAAGGATTACAAATATTTTTAAGTCAATTTGGTTTATTTATTTTATTTTTTATAATTTTCTTTTATTTTGATAAAATAATTTGGATTATTCGGTTTGTTTATGTCCTTATTGTGGGAACAGCGCCGTTTTGAGAGTTAGAAAGTTTAAGAGTGGAGTTATTGAGCGACTGAGTGGTTGAGTGATTGAGTTGTTGAGTGATTCAGTTAATAAGTGATTGAGTGATTAAGTGATTGAGTGAGTAAAAAATTTTCTTTTATGTTTTTAAAACATTGTCAATATCTTAGACCAGTTTCGATTTCGCTTTCGCCGAATACAGAAAAGGACGATATTTTTTTAGCTTTGAAATTACTTTTTCAACCCTGGAAATGGAAAAATGGTAAAAATTGCGCGGCCGCGCAAAAATTACCAGATTTATTGGAAGAAAAATTTAAGAAGTATTTAGGAATAAAAGAGGCTATTTTTTTTAATAGTGGAAGGTCGGCTTTTTTGGCTATTTTGAAAAGTTTAGATTTAAAACAGGGCGATGAAATTTTACTTCAAGCTTTCACTTGTAATGCCGCAGTTAACCCGATAATTTGGGCTGACCTAAGGCCAGTTTTTGTTGATTGCGACGAAAAAACTTTTAACATAGATATTGAGGACTTAAAAAGAAAAATTACTCCCCGGAGCAGGACAGTGATGATTCAACATACTTTTGGTTTGCCGGCTGATATTGATGAAATTTTGGAAATTTGCCGGAAAAACAATTTGATTTTAATTGAAGATTGCGCCCATTCTTTGGGGGCAGAATATAAAGGGAAAAAAGTTGGCGCTTTTGGCAGGGCTGCTTTTTTTAGTTTTTCCCGGGACAAAATAATCTCTTCGGTTTATGGAGGAATGGCGGTCGCCAACGATGAAAGGTTAGCCAAAAAAATTAAAGAATTCCAAGAAAAAATTGATTATCCCTCTTATTTCTGGATTTTTCAGCAATTACTTCATCCGATTTTGATGAACTATTTAATTTTGCCAACCTATTCAATTTTTGGTAAATATTTATTAGTCCTCCTTCAATGGCTTCGGATTTTATCTAAGGCCATTCATCAGAAAGAAAAAAGAGGAAAAAAACCCGGTTATTTCCCGAAACGGCTTCCAAATGTTTTGGCTATTTTAACTTTAAATCAGTTTAAAAAACTTGAAAAATTTAACGAGCATCGCCAAAAAATTACTGATTTCTACTATAATGAATTAAAAAAGATTAACTCCTTTGAGTCGCCGCCAAATCCAAAAGATAGAAAGCAAATTTTTTTAAGATTCACAATAAAACATCCGAAAGCCCGTCAAATCATAAAAAAAGCATGGCAGAAGAATATTTTACTGGGAGATTGGTATAACAGCGTTATTGTTCCCTATGATACCGAATTAGAAAAGATGCAATACAAACCTGGCAGCTGTCCAAAAGCCGAAAAATTAACCAGAGAAACCTTGAATTTACCTACGCATATTAATATCTCAAAAAAAGACACTCAAACCATCGTAAACTTTCTTAAACTTTCTTAAACTTTTTTAAACTTCCTTAAAAATTATAGGTTGATGGACAAATGAACGTCGTCCATCTTAATTGAATTTTGTTTGTCTTGTTGATAGAATAAATTAAATAAAAGTCGATCTAAATGTTATCAATTTTTGATTTACTTATCAAATTATATGAATAAAGAAAAATTAATTGAATTAAGAAAAAGGGTTAATGAATTGTTTTTTAAAAAAACCTATCTCAGGCTGAAATTATTAGAATAGAAAGAGTGACAAAAGATTTTGTAAGAAAATGGACTCAATCGCCTAATCAAGATTAGGCCAAAGATATGAGAGGTTGGCAGAAGGGTAAAACAAGAAAACATAATGAGACAGAGGTTAAAAGGATTAAAGAAATCCATCAAGAATTGGTTCGGGATTCAAAAACATTCTTTGCTGGAGCCTCAGCCATCATTCAGAAATGGCAAGAGAAATATCCTTTAATTAATGCCCCTCATCCTAAATTCATTGGCAGGGTTTTAAAAGAGGCAGGTCTTTCAAAAAAGATTCAGAAAGG
>DYHM01000005.1 GCA_020724125.1 Patescibacteria group bacterium
TCGACCTTTTAATTTCTTTTATTATAACGTAAAATTAATGTTTTGGGATGAGCTCTATTTCTAATTCGGAGATCAATAAATCTAAAAGAAAAAGAATCTCATTAAAGGCGAACATAAATGATTTTATTTTTCTAAATGCAAATAAATAAATCTCATTTTAAATTGAAAAATATATTATTAATATCAGGGTTAATAATTATTAGTTTATTTATCTTGTTTTATATAAACTTCAATAAATACTCACCCAAAATATTTATTTGGGCATGGGAAAGGCCTGAAAATTTACTTTTCGTTAATAGTAAAAATATAGGAGTGGCTTTTTATGCTGGAATTATTACATTTTCTGACGCCGAAACTTTTTTTAGACCTCGTTTACAACCCTTAGCAATCAATTCAAAAATATTTCCAATAGCCGTAATTAGAATAGAAAACAGGGAAAGTAGTAGTCAATTAAAAAATAGTCAACTTTTAAAAGCAGTAGATTTAATAGTAAAAACTTGTTCTCAAAATAAAATATCGGGTTGTCAAATAGACTTTGATGCGAAAAGTCTTGAGATAAATTTCTACAAAGATCTGATTTTAAAAACAAGGAATAATTTGCCAAGATCAATACCATTATCAATAACCGCATTAGTCTCTTGGTGCCATTTTGGAAGCTGGTTGGAAGATTTACCAATTGATGAAGTGGTACCAATGTTTTTTAGATTAGGGATTGACGAATATGTAATAAGAAACAATTTAGTTGGAGAATCATTTATGAAAGCAAGAATTTGTCAAAAATCTATAGGCATTTCCGTTGACGAACCTCTACCTCAATCTGAATACCTTAAAAATCGAAGAATATATATATTTAATCCAGATCCCTGGGCACTTGAAGATTTTTCTAATATAATAAAAAAAATAAAAGAGAAATAACAAGACTAAATCACATGAATATATCAAGACTAAAATTAGCAGTATTCATAATTACAAGTTTTTCCTTTGCTTTTTTATTGATTGAACAAGCGCTTGTTTGCGGGCCATTTTTTCCTCGTTATATTTATACACTAGAAGACATTGAAAAAGAAAGTAACCCCTTTCTTTTTATTGATATGGATTCTTTCTTTAATTCTAAATACGAGATAGTTCTATCGGGATGGGGGCCTCGGTTTCTTTATCCCATTTACAGAGATCTAGTCAGTAATAAACTCGCTCAGCAGGAAAAAGAATCATTGCTTCGCTATTATAACAAAGTATTCTACGATGTTTATCAACAATTAGACGAAGCCATTGCTTCGTGGAAGGAGGTGAGGAAATTAGTTACGAAAGAAGATGTGCAAATTGAAATACATAAATGTGAGAATTACAGTTGTTATACAAATTGTCTCCCCGCCGCTTTTTTAACCGCAGCAAATACATTAAGAGAACGAAGTAAAATTTATAATGGCGATGAGTTAAAAATATGGTTAGATGGCCAAGATAAAGTTTTTTCAAATTGTGGAACTCCGGAAAACGTAGGTTTTGGGCCATCAGTTTTAGCAGCTTCCATTCAACAATCAATGAATTCGGTAGAAAATCAAAGTTTATTTTCTAAAATTCGGAATTTTTTCTCAAAAATTTGGGAATTTCTCTTAAAAATTTTTACTAAAATCGCTAATTTTTTTCAAAATTTATTTACAAAAAAAATAACTAAACCAGAGGAAAAAATAAGCGCTCAAGACCTTTTAAGATATGACCAAGAATACCAACAAGCGGCATCGGTCTTTTACCAGGGAGATTTAGACAAAGCAGAAAAAATATTTAAAGAAATTGCTGATAATCAAAATCATCCTTGGCGAGCTTATGCCGCTTTATCCATAGGAAGAGTTTATATTCGGAAGGGTCAATTTGCATACGAGGAAGCATGGTATAGAGATTGGAACGAAGAAAAAGCTTCTCAAATTCGTAAACCTCAATTAGAAAAAGCTAGGGTTCAATTTGAAAATATCTTAGAAGATGATTCCTTAAGTTTAATTTACGAAGGGGCCAATTCCCTTCTCAATTACGTTAATTTTAGAATCGATCCTGAAAAAAGACTCAAGGATGCAGATAAGGTTTTGTTAACATCTCATAACCCCAAGGAGATTGTTAACAACCTTGAAGATTTTTCTTTACTTCTATTTCAATTTAGAAAAGATAAAGATTATATTTTAGAAAAAGGTGGAGATTTATCACAATGGATTTATATTTGGAGAAATTCAAATCAAAGCGATTTAGAACTTGTGTTAGAAAAATATCAACAAACTAAATCTTTGCCTTGGTTTTTAGCATCTTTAAAATTGATGACATCAGAACATCCTTTAAGGGATGAAATTATTAAAGAATCTCTAAAAATTCCCAAAAATTCTCCGGCATATTTAACAGCGAATTATTACCGTTTGAAACTTTTAATTAAAACAGGAGGAGATATTGAAGAAATCAGGAAAGATATAGATAGTATACTTGAAACAATTCCCGAGGAATCCTCAATAGCAAAAAATTATTTCAATGATTTAAGAATGATGATTGCTAAAAGCCTAAAAGAAAGTTTATCATATTCTTTGCGAAAAGTAGTTGCAGCTGAAACCGATACTACAGATCGAGTCACCGAGAAAAACTACTTAATTGACGGAAAGACCAAACAACTTTTTAATGAATTTTTACCTTTAAAAAAATGGGTTGAGATTGCCTTAACTAATGACATATTCTCTCCCGAGATTATAAAACAAATACGTTTAATTACTTTTGTTAGGGCTATTTTATTAGATGATTTTGGAACTGCTGAGAGAATTGCTGCCTTTTTAGTTTCCATTGACCCAACGCTAAAAGAAGATTTATCAGGTTTTCTCCAGGCAAAAAATTATGATGAAAAGAAATTTACTACCGCTCTTTTCATTTTAAAATACCACCGATTAAACCATAAATTGGATTCGAGATTAGATGAAATATTAGTTGATGAATCCTCAGTTAAAGAAAAAGATATCTATCGAAGGAATTGGTGGTGTAGATATTCTTCTCAATATGGTTATAAACCATATGAATTAAACAATTTAACAAAATTTATTTCTTCCGAAGAAATTCAGACAGCTAAATTAGAAAATGAAAAAATTTATAAAATTATTGCCCCAAACTATTTATCAGAAGTCATTATTAACTACGCCCTTGAAAACCCCAATGACTCACGAGTCCCCGAAGCCCTTCATTTAGCAGTTATGTCAACTCGTTCTGCTGGATGCACAGACGAGAAAACTAGTAAATTTTCTCAAAGAGCTTTTCAGATTCTTCATAACAACTATCCCGATAACTATTGGACACAACAAACTCCTTATTGGTATTAAGAGAATCTTAATTGATAATTTAGAAAAATAAAATCATTTCTACCTTATTTATCCTTCTCAATTATTTCTTCCAGCGAGCGGGCAAAAAATGAAGGAATTTTAGGAATTTTAATTTCCCCGGAAATTTTTTGCCCGCTCGCCGAGAGGTTTCTTTGTTCGCCGCCTTTGGCGGCGATTTTTTTCAAGCAGGCGGGGCGAAGCCCCGCCTGCTTGATTTTAGCATTTGAGGTTTTTCTTCTTTGACTGGCGAATTAAATTTGGCAATGAGTTTGACTGAGTATATTTTATATTTCACTATGCCCTCGGGGAGAGTTGAACTCCCATTTCTTCCTTAGGAGAGAAACGTTCTATCCATTGAACTACGAGGACAAATAATAAAAATTTCCCAATTTTCAATGACAATTTTCAATGAATTCCGAGGAAAAAATTCAAAATCCTAAATCCGAAATTCTAAACAAATCCGAAATCCCAAATCTCAATGACCAAAACTCGTCTGTTTTGAATTTTGAACATTTGAATTTTGAATTTGGAATTTGTTTAGGATTTAGAAATTAGGATTTTGGATTTGATTTCTAGACTTGATTGATAATTGAAAATTGATAATTGAAAATTAAAATATCGGGTTCCAAGAGGTACAACTGACTTTTTTACTATCTTTTTAGATACGGCAAAAGCGCTAAAAAGCGGGCTCTTTTTATTGCCTGAGTTAATCTTCTTTGATGATAAGAACAGAGACCTGTTTTTTTCCGAACCTTTATTTTGCCGGCGGCTGAAGTAAAAATTTCTAAAGTTTTGGCTTCCCTAAAATCAATTTCTTTTATATTTCTTTGGCAAAAATAGCAAGGCATAGAATCTAAATTCATCTAAAAAGGAATTTCTCTAACATCTATTTCTTCCTGGTCTTTTTTTTGTTCAAACTGACTTTTAAAATCTTCTTCAATAACAGGAATATCTTTTTCATCAATAAGTTCCTCTTTGTTTTTATTTAAATTATTAAATTTATTATCTTCTCTGTATTCTTCTTCAGTAAGGAATGACGTTGTTTGACCGCTGATTTTGGGCCCTAATTGTATTCTTTCACCAATGATTTCGGTCCGATAATGCTTAATGCCGGCGCTATCCTGCCAGTCTCTTGTTTTTAATCTTCCTTCAATTAAAACTAAAGAGCCCTTTCTGAGATATTGAGAGGCGATATCGGCTAACCTGCCAAATAGGACTATATTGTGAAATTCAGCCTCTTTTCTTTTTTCCTGATTGCGGTCGGTGAAAAATCGATTGGTCGCTACCCCAAAAGAGACAACTGGTTGCCCGCTCGGCAAACTTCTTTTTTCAGGGTCGCGGGTAAGATTTCCCAAAATAAAAGCCTTATTAAGATTCATTGAATTAATTCTTTTAATTTTTCTTCTATTTTTTCAAGTTCGACCTTTTTTTCCTTAACTGTTTTCTCTGGTTTTAATTTTTTTATTTTTGGTTTTCTGATTTCTTTTTCTTCTTTTTCAATTCTTTCTCTTTCTTTTCTCTTTTTTATTATCTTTTTTATCAATAGATAACGCAAAACATCTTTTTCTTTCGCAATTTCTTTTTTTATGTCTTCAATTTTATCTTCCGGGGTTTGAAATTCCAAACTGAAAACAAAAGCTTCTTTTGTTTTTTTAATTGGGTAGGCAAGTTTTATCTTTTTGGGAGTTTCAGTAACTAAAATTTCCCCTTTTTCCTTCAAAAAAGTTTCAATTTTTTTTAAAAAAATTTCTTTTTCTTCTTGATTTAAACTTGGCGAAATTAAAAAAGTTAATTGATAAAACATAGATTGATTTTAACACCCAACCTTTTAATGTCAATTAAAAAATAAGCAAATCGGGTTTGTCTATAAAACAAAAATTATTCTTCAGGCGCTGAATTTGATAATATCTATGTTATTTTACTTAATAAATAAGCCAAGTTTTACCGTAAGTATTAATAGGCCATTAAACGAAGTCAAAAAAAGTTGCTATTAAAATTTAACGTTTACAGGTTCTCGAACTTCAGGGGTAGTCTCTTCAATTTCAAAAAATTCAGCTTTTTTGAAATTAAACATTGCGGCCACTAAATTAGTCGGGAAGCTTTCAATGGCGGTGTTTATGTCTCGGACATTGCCATTGTAAAATCTTCTGGCAGCCTGAATTTTATCTTCGGTATCGCGCAATTCTCTTTGTAATTCCAAAAAATTTTCCGAAGCTCTTAAAACAGGATAATTTTCCGCTACGGCAAATAAGGTTTTTAGGGTACCGGCTAAAAAGTTTTCTGCTTGACTAATCTGTTTTGGGTCGTTTGACTGCTCTGCTTTCATCGCGGCTGTCCTAGCCTTAGTTATATTTTCAAAAAGTTCTTTTTCGTGACTGGCATAACCCTTAACTGTTTCAATTAGATTAGGAATCAAGTCATATCTTCTTTTTAATTGAACATCAATATCAGCCCAAGACTCTTGGGTTCGGTTGCGAAGCGCAATCAAACGGTTATAGCTGAAAATTAGCCACAAAACAACAAGAACGATTATTATTAAAAGAATTTGCCAAATAATAATTGTCATTTTTTAATTTTTCAAAGATTAATTTTTTAGGCAATTAGTTTCCGACCTTTTAAATAAAAAAGTTTAAAATTTTTTTAGCGAGACAGAGCTGAAATTATTTTTTTAATTTCCGGATATTTAATAAGAAGTTTGTATTCTAAAACCTTAAAAAGAACTAAAAAATCATTAAGTTCTGAGCGAAAACCCTCTGGCCCGATAAAAACTTCTAATGTTTGTTTCGCTAAATTTTTGAAATAATTATTTAAAATCTCATAATTACCCTTGTCTTTTAGATAGTTAATAATTTTTTTAAACTCTCCCCGGTCAAGCCAAATTCCCTGACATAAATTACAGACATCAACCGAAATTCGAGAATCCCCATAATTTATTTGATATAAGGGCACAAAACAAGAAGGGCACATTTTTATGCCTTCAGAGATTTTAAATTTTTTCTTTTCTTTCCAAAGATCAATATCCACCCAACTCAATTCCTTGTCTTTTTCGTCTTTTGTTTGACGCAGCTCGTCTTTTTCGAACCACAAACCAAGGCAGTTGGAACAATAATCAACCTCGGTTTTATAAAAAATAACTTTCTTTAATTCTATTTTACATAAAGGACAAAGCATAGTAAGTTAAAAGTTAAAAGTTCAAAGTTCAAAGTTATGAAGAATATAAAATAAGTTCAAAGTTCAAAGTTAATAGAATAATAGTAAGTTAAAAATTCAAAGTTCAAAGTTATGAATATTATAAATTAAAAATTCAAAATTTAAAGTTAAAAGTTGAAAGTTAAAACCAAAAATTCTAAGAAATTTGTCAAAAATTAGCTCTTACTTTTTTTACGTTTGCGTCGGCTAATCATGTATTTGTTTGTCCATTTTTTTCTTTTCCTTGTTTTTACTCCTAAGGCTGGTTTTCCCCAAGGAGTCTTAGGGTGTTTCAATCCGATTCCTGTTTTACCTTCACCTCCGCCATGCGGGTGGGCTGAAACAGGCATTGCTGTTCCCCGCACTGTTGGTCTCCTTCCTCTTAATCTGGCTCGGCCGGCCTTGCCAATTTTTTGGAATCTATGTTGAGAATTAGAAAGTTGTCCAATAGAAGCAAAACATTCCATGAGAACTTTTTTTATTTCTGTCGATGGCATTTTTAAATGGGTATATTTATCTTCCTGAGCTAAAACCTGACAGGAATTCCCGGCCGCTCGGGCAATTTTTCCACCCCTTCCTGGTTCAAGTTCAATATTGTAAACAAAGGTTCCTACGGGAATATTTTTAAGCTTCATTCGATTTCCTATTGAAATCGGCGCTTTTTCACTATAAATTATTTCGTCGTCAACTTTCATTCCATCAGGGGCTAAAATGTAAGATTTAGAACCATCAGGATAACCCAAAAGAGCAATATAAGTTGTTCGATTAGGATCATACTCTATTGCTTTGACTTTGGCTATTCCTAATTTTGCTTCGCCAAAATCTATTAAGCGATAACGTCGTTTTACTCCCCCGCCTCTGTGTCGAACCGTAATCCTGCCGTCCCTTCCTCGTCCGCCGGTTTTCCTTAAGGGTCTAAGTAAAGATTTCTCTGGTTTCTTTTTTATTAAAATTTTATCCATTATTTTGTAAATACAATATTAGATTATTCAAGGATTGTTTAAAAAAGATTATTCAAAAACATTTTTTGTAAAATTTTATTAATTAAATTTATCTGGGTAAAACCTCTATTTCCTGTCCCTTTTTTAAAAAAACAACAGCTTTTTTATATCCTTGACGCCAACCTAATGTTCTACCCAATTTTCTTCTTTTTGGCGGAATGTTTATTATTCTCACTTTTATTACTTTTACTCCATAAATTTTTTCAATGGCCTTTTTTATCTCTGTTTTATTAGCCTTAGGATAAACCCTAAAAACATATTGATTTTGTTTTGCCAAATAACTTGATTTCTCGGCAATATGAGGCGATTTTAAAACCTGCGGAATTATCCCCTTTTTAATTGGCTTACCAACAACTTCTTTTTTAAGAAGAACCATTTCTTTTTTTTCTTGTTTTTCTTCTTCCTTTTTTATTGCTTTTTCTTTCTTTTTTTTAAAAAATTTTTTAAAAAAATTCATATATATTTAAAAATTTTATAAATTTTTCTCAACATATATTTTAAAAATTTATAAATTTCTTTTTGGACTAAAAGTCTTTTCTATCACTTCTATTCCTTGTTGGGGTATAATGAGATATTTATACTTTAAAACCTCTAAAACATTGAGGTCTTTTGCTTGAATAGTCATTGTTTTAGGGATATTGCGGCTTGCCCTGACAACGCTTTCATCTTTTTGGGGTAAAACAATTAAAACACTTTCTGGTTTTTTACTTTTTTTTATTTGCTGGACATTAAAGTTTTTTATTTGATTTTTAATTATCTCTTTCATTAATTTGGTTTTTGGTTGTTCAAGACGCAACTCGTCTAAAATCAAAAGTAATCCATTTCTTGCTTTTTCCGTTAAAACCATAAAAAGAGATTTCCTTCTCATTTTTTTAGGAATTATTTTTTTGAAAACCTTTTCTTTGGTGGGCCCAAAAGTTACTCCGCCATGCCTCCAAATCGGAGATCTAATTGAACCATGTCTTGCCCGGCCAGTGCCTTTTTGACGCCAGGGTTTTCTGCCGCCGCCCCTTACCTCGGCCCTGTCTTTAACTTGAACTGTACCCTGTCTTTGATTTGCCATTTGGGAAATAACCACTTGACGCGCCAAATCAGGATTTAATTTCACATCAAAAATTTTCGGCGGTAATTTTTTTTGACCAACCTTTTCTCCATTTTGATTATAAACATTAACTAACATAATTTTAAAATATTCATTTTCTGATTGAAATTTAGGTTTATTTTTTTGAATTCAATTTAACACAAAATTAAAATTCCGCAATAGGGCTTGCAAGATTAAATTATTTCTAATTTTAGCGCGCGGCTCTTTCTTTAAAAAGCATGTCCAAATTTTCGCGATCCTAAAAATTTGGATAAAATATTTATAAGGAGGATCCTAATCGCGCTTTATTCTTGCCTAATTTATGTTATGATTCAATCAAATTAAAGAAAAAATCTTTTCAGACGTTTATTTTTATCGCTATGAAAATTATTAAAAGCCCGATTAAAAAATCCGAACTTTTAGAAATAGCAAATGAAAAGTTCGGCGACATTGTAAAAGCAGTGGTTGATGTGGAACAGGAAATTATGGCTGTTGACGGAGAGCTTCACGCCGACGAAGAAGTTTTATTAATGGAAAATGAGGGTTCAAAAAGAGAAAACACTTGGGGAATTAATATTTATCCCCAAAAAAAATCAGAAAAAGAATGGATTGAATTTGATTCGTTGATTAATTTGAAGCCGGCTTTTGGCAATCGCTCGCGAGAAGTTGAAAGCGAAGAAATTAAAGAAAAAATTAAACAAATAGTTAAAAAATTAATTATTAGATGAGTTTTCAACATAAAACATTGGCAACTGGCCGTTGGCAAAAACTTTCTTTAGTCGAGCAAATGGCAAATATCGGCAGCGAAGTAAATAGGGCTTTGAATTGGCAAAACAAAGACCAAGTCCTTTTTAAGAGAGCAATAGAGAGGGGCTTGGAACTTTTTGATTTAACCCTTGAAGATCCGCGCTGGCGCGGCCGGCTCCGGGAAATTGCCCGAGGCCGCGAGGTTTTTTGCGACGCAGTTTATGGCGGGAGTTTTTATAAAAGTTCATTGGCAGACCTTGTTCGTTATTTTAACCACTTTGCCTTGGCTGTAACGAAAAGTCCTAAAACTTGTTAAAAAATGTATTTGAATTGAAAAAAAGAATAAAACAGCCGCCGGCGAGAAGCCGACGGCTGAAATAAAAAATCAAAAATTTCCGCGAAATCGCGAAAAAACAAAATTTCTTATCTTTTTAAAAACGAGAATAAGCAAGTGGTTCTAAAAATTACCCTAAACCTACTATAAACTTAATCATGCCCGGGAATAGTTTAGCTAAAAAGGCCAATATTAAACCAATAATAGAGTATCTAATAATTCCCCTGCCCTTTTCTGTTTTAGCTGGGTCACCAGCCGCTGTGATATAAATTCCGCCGCCAATCACCAACATAATAACAGACAAAAGAAGAACTACATAGAAAACATAATCACTAACAGTGTAAATAGCATTAAAAAGACAACACATTCCTACTTTTACGGTGGCACCCTTTACGCACGTGGCATCAATTTTCGTTAAATCATATTTTATTGTACATTCTTCTTTGGGTGTATCAGGAGGAAATGTTTGCGCTTCAATATTTACTGGCGCTATTAATCCAGTTAAAAAGAGAATCAAAATTAAGCTCGCTAAAATCTTTTTCATTTTTTAAGTATATTTTGAATTTTTATAAAAATAACCGACCTTTGGTAAAAATATTAACTCCCTCAAAAGAAAAGTCAAGACCTTATTTTGAATTTTGGTTTTTTTATCAATGTTAAATTTCAAACTCTTTCCGTGATTTTTCAGTTTGTTTAATGATGTGAAGAATAACAAAAACCGTAATCTCGCGGTGATGTGGCATCCATGTTGTTAAAATCTGTCCGTCATCTCTTCTTTTTTTGAAAGTAATATGTTTCCCCGTCCTAACTTCTTTAAAACCGTTATTTTTAAGAATTTGAATTACTTTCTTTTGAGGCAGGGGCTTAAATCTTCCCATAAAGAAATTTTTCTAAAATTGGTATTTGAATATAAGTTAAAGAAATGGGAACATTTTCTTTAAATGAAGGTTTTAATACATCAGGATCGGAAAGATATTCTTTAATTAAATCTCCCATATTCTCCTTAACTTCTTTTTCGGTTCTTCCTTGGGTGGCGATATTTAAAATAGGACATCCGGCCACAAACCACTTTTTTTCTTTAGTAATAAAAATTGGAAATGGAAATTGAATTAGTTTTGCCATATGTTTTTTTAACAAACTAAGGAAAAAAATAAATTAAAAATTAATCTTTTATGCTCCTAAAACAAATCTTATTACGCTGATAAACGCTTTTACCATCAGAATAACAACCAAACCAACGATTGTCCAGGTGGCAATGCTTTTGCCGGTTTTAACTTTGTTTTCATTGCCAGCCGCGGTAATAAAATAACCGCCAGCCAAGACAAACATTAAGGGAGCCAGAATTAAACCAATATAGAAAATCCAATTACTAACGCTTTCAACAAGGCACTCAATTTTAGTATATTTAGTTGGTGGACAAATAATTACAGTTTCCTGGGGGTTTTGGATAACACATATTCCTTCTTTCTTGTTATCTGTTGAGTCAGGGTCACAGGCGCAATATGGACGGCTCGTCGGAGGACAATCATTGTTGCTATTACACTCGCCCTCACATTTATTTTGAGTTACGTTTTGACTTAAAACAAAATCCGGTCCAAAAACTATTAGGATTAAAAAAACCAATAAAATAAATTTAATTGCTAATTTATAATTAAAACGCAAAACCATATACTTAAATGTTGTTCTATGTTCCATGTTATGTGTTATGTGTTATGTGTTTTATTTTTTCCCAAACAATAAACCATAATGATAACTGCCAGCATTGAACTCTTTTTTTATTTGAAAATCATTCTCAGCTGCCATTTTTTTTACTTCAGCGGGCAAAACCTTGCCATCCCGAGGCCCAAAAGGAGAATTGAGGTTCCAATCAACAATTAAAGCATTGCCTCCTGTTTTTAAAACCCGTCTCGCTTCTTTAAAAATCGCTTTTCGGTTTTCCGACTGAAACAAAAGACTGGTCATTAAAACTAAATCGCAGGAAGAATTTTTTAATTCAGGAATTTCTTTTTCCGCATCGGCCAAAATGGTTATGATATTATTAACCTTTCCCAAACCCATCCGGCTTTTTAAAGCCGAAAGAGATTCTTCTTTAATGTCTATGGCATAAACCTTGCCTTGTTCTAATCGCTGAGCCAAGGGAATAGTCCAACCGCCTGAACCGCAACCAAAATCAGCGGCAATAAAATCCGACCGAAGGGAAATTTGATTTAATACTTGATTGGGGTCTAAAAACTCAGGCATAATTTCCAAGTTTTGAATTTTGAATTTTGAATTTCGAATGAATTTCGAATTTCGAATTTTGAAACTTATTTCTTTTTATTAAGCAATGAAATAATTTTCCCAAAAATTAAAGTTAATTCTTG
Source organism: Patescibacteria group bacterium (assembly GCA_020724125.1). Lineage (GTDB taxonomy): Bacteria > Patescibacteriota > Minisyncoccia > Minisyncoccales > CG1-02-41-26 > DYHM01. The sequence goes on from DYHM01000005.1 coordinate 12,051, forward strand.
ACACTCGTCCCATAATGCCTTTATTTCTTTTCTTTTTTACAAAGAAAAATTTTATAAAGAAAAATTTTATTTCGAAAATCTTTTTTAGAACTAGCGTTATTAGTTTCCATATAATTGAAGCGTCGAGGAGTTTTTCTCTTATAAAACAAGGATAAATCTGTTATCATAGAAGGTGAAAAGTCGAAGGTATTAGTATTTTAACATTAAAACTTCTATGAAGCAACCAACCGTATTAAATCATCTAAAATGCAACCGAACTAAAATGCAACCGAAAAGGTATTGGTTAAATCATATAAAAGGTAACCGAAATTTAAGGTAAAGTAAAGTTAAACAAGGTCGAATATACACCTCACATTCTAATCACATTCTAAAATCGGACTTTGATTCGAATTCTAATAATGAATAATTGAAAAATGAATAATTGAAATTAGCGTTGTTTAAATAATCAATGAATTTATCTGTTGATTGGTCAATGTTTTTAATAAATTCATTGCGGGTTGTTTTGCCGTGTCCATTTTTCCAGACATGTTCTTGGGGATTTTCTTCGGGAGCGCATCTGGGAAAATAGATTGTTTCAATGAAGTCATTCTAAAACATTAATTTTGGGTTATAATGAAAGAAATTAAAAGGTCGAAATAAATAATTGCCAACAAAACTAATTTAATTATAATAACAGAAACAAGAAAGTCATATAATTCAGATTTAACCGACAAACAATGGAAAAGAATTGAACCGTTATTGCCCAAACCAGCCAAAACAGGTAGGCCGAGAAGTGACGACCGAGAAGCCATTAATGGAATCCTCTATGTACTCTCTACTGGCTGCCGTTGGAAAGATATGCCGCACGATATTGATACTTCTCCCTCAACCAGCAATCGTCGTTTATTAAAGATGTTGTTTAATAAAGTTTTTTGTGAATTTTAGCAAATTGATGCCATATAAACCATTTATTTATAAGGTTTTTTAAATGGAAAAATTATAAAAATACCTCAAAATATTATTAAACAACATTTTTTATGTTAGAAAAAACTCAGAAGTCATACCGCGCTTTTATCCGAGTCTACATCGTCAAACACTACTTAAACCTTTTATATTAGCGGAATATTGGGTTTTGAGATGATTTCAATATGTATTTCCGCGACATCTAAGAAATAAACCTTGTTTTTAGGAAATTATTTTAATATAATGAGAATGTTGAATAATTATTTTCCTTGCTGATTTGTTTCTTGATTGGCTCGCGCAAAAAATGGCTATCATGCGAATCTCCACGAATAGGAAACGAATTAACACGAATCATTTAACGGTCTAATAATTTTTTTTAAAAAAATCATTTAATTGGGATTTGGAATTTTTAATTTATTTATTTTATGCCCCGAAGTCTTAAAAAAGGACCATATATAGACGAAAAACTCTTGAAGAAAATCTCTAAATTAGAAAAGGGAGATAAAGCGGTAATTAAAACATGGAGTAGAGCGGCAACCATTGTTCCGGAAATGGTGGGTTTTACCTTTGCCGTTCATAATGGTAAGGAGCATATTTCAGTATGTATTACCGAGGAAATGGTGGGTCATAAATTAGGAGAATTTTCGCCAACAACTAAATTTGTAAGGCACGGAGGGAAAATACAAAGGAAGATTGAACAAAAACAGAAAAAAACAGAAAAACAAGCCAAATAAAAAATAACGTTTAGCGTTAACCCATTAACTCAATAACTCTTTAACTCTTTAATTTGATTTTTGATTTTTTAATTATACTTCTATTATCACTGGCAGGACAATGGGTCTTCTTCGGGTTCGATAAAAAAGAAATTCACCAATTTTATTTCTGAGTTCATTTTTGATATAAACCCAGTTAGCCGCGCCAGGGGAGCCGACGGCGCGATTAACTATCGCAATAACCCTCTTTCTGGTTTCTTTAAGGAGATTTTTTGACTCTTTTAGATTTAAATAAACAAAACCTCTGGAAATTATATCGGGAGAACTTCGAACCTTGCCAGTTTGCTTATCAATAATTGCGATAACTACAAACATTCCGTCTTTGGATAAGACCTGACGGTCGCGTAGGACTATTTCGCCGACATCGCCAACTCCTAATCCATCAACCATAATATAATTGGTCTCTGCTTTTTTATTAAGAATTGTTGCAAGTCCATTATAAAACTCAATAATTGAGCCATTGTCTAAAACAAATATTTTTTCTTTGGAAATCCCTGTTTCTATCGCTAATTTAGCCGCTTCTTTGAGAAGAAAATGATTAGCGTAGACGGGCAGAAAAAAATCAGGTTGAATTTGTTTGATAATTTTTTTAATATCATTGGCATTGCTGTGTCCGCTAATATGGACATCCATAATATCGCTATGAATGACATTGTCGCATTTCCGATAGAGATTGTCTTTTAACCGTTGAATAGTCCGTTCATTGCCCGGAATAACAGAAGAGGAAAAAATAATTGTATCGTTTTTGTGGACTTTTATAAATTTATGGTCGTCGTTAATAATACGGGAAAGCACAGCGTTACCCTCGCCCTGAGCGCCGGTGCAAATAATAACCAATTTAGTTTCTGGATATTTATGAATATCTTTAATGGAAATCAATGTTTTTTTAGCGTATTTAATATAGCCCAACCCTTCAGCGATTTCCACATTTAATTTCATGCTATAACCATCAAGCGCCACTTTTTTTCCGATATGCGCGGCATATTTAATAATATGACCAATTCGTCTTATTTGGGAAGAAAAGGTGCCAATAATAACTTTGCCTTTAGCCGTTGAAATCAATTTTTCCAAATTAATGTACATTTCTTTTTCGGGAATATTGCTTGAATTGATTTCGGTCGCTCCTAAACTTTCCAACATCAAAATTTTAGGACTGGGTAATTTTGACAAATGGTTATAAGTTATAGGGGTTTGGTCAACTGGGTTTTTTTCCATTATCCAGTCGCCTGGATGAATAACCATACCTTGCTCTGTGTTAATAATCGCGCCAATCGCGTCCATAACTGAATGCTCCACATTGAAAAAACCAATACGAAAATTGCCCAACTTGATTTGCTCATCAACTGATTTAATAATCATTGTTTCCAGATTTTTAGCCGAACCAGGTTCACAATCCTCCATTCTTTTTTTAATTAAAGCTATGGTTAAATCACGACCAATTATTTTAGGATAGCCTAATTTAGGCAACAGTATCGGAGTGGCGCCAATATGGTCCAGGTGTCCATGAGTAAAAATGACAGCGCGGATATTTTTTTCTTTGCCTTTAAGATAACTAATGTTTGGAATAATATAATCAATGCCTGGCATATCTTCTTCGGGAAATTGAATACCCATATCCAAAATTACGATATCGTTGCCATATTCAAATACCGTCATATTGCGGCCAACTTCTTCTTGACCGCCCAAAGGAATTATCCGCAGACGTAATTGTTTTGATCGTGTAATCATAATTTTAAATTCAAAATGCAAATCTCAAAATGCAAAATTTACCCGATTAAATAATTTCGCTTTTGGCGAAATTGCCGCAAGACGGCATTTAATCAGGCGCGCAATACAAAACGCAAAATAGAAATTTTGTTTAAAAAAAACGAAGTTGTCAACTAACTTTTTTTGCCCAATTCCTCAAATCACAAGGTTTAAACTGCGCAGTTTAAACCCTTTAATCCGCTACTTCAATGACAATTTTCCGCCTACGGCTTCGGGCCACAGCGGAACAAGCAATCTTTTTTTGCATTACCCTCCGTAGCGCTGTAGCGCCGACGAAGGACGTGGCGGCAAATTCTGGTATATGACCTTTATATCGCCTTATTTAGAAAACTTGGAAACGATAAAATAAGTTAGAATTGAAATAAATATTCCCGCGACAAAAGATACTTTTGGTAAAAATGGAAATACTAAAAGAAACGCAACAAATCCAAGAACTATGCTATAGAAAGCTGCCGCGCTATTCGGTTTTTTACTGAATAATAAAGCGAAAGTTGCGGGAGCAAGTATCAACATTACTGTGAAAGCCGCAACGAATAGGTCTACAATATTCGGGAAAAGAAAAGCAATAACAACAGAAAATAAACCAATCAATGATGCAGAAATTTTAACTAATTTAAGTAATTGTTTTTCATGTTCTTTGTTATCTAAATATCCACGCCAAAATTCTCTTTTAAATAATCTGAGGGGTCGGGGAGTTTTCCCCTTATAAAACAAGGATAAATCTGCTATCATAGAAGGTGAAAAGTCGAAAGTATTAGTGGTTGGTGGACAAATGAAAACAGAACGGTCTAGCTGAATAATTTTTCTTTAGAT
>DYHM01000074.1 GCA_020724125.1 Patescibacteria group bacterium
AGTAACCTTCGCGCCACACCTTACCGTCCCAGAGATATTTCTTGATTTCTGAACGATTATTCTAAATTTACCGCGACCCCAAGCGCGGAGGCTCGGGGAAATCTTTAAGTTATATTATATGCAATTTCACGCTAAAACAATAAAAGAACAAGCTGAAAAGAACTTTGAAAAAACTTGGTTGGAAACCGCAAAACTTTTAAAAACAAGGGGCAGGTCAATGCAGTGGGAAAAATCCGAAGGCAAAAAACATCCCATTCATGAATTAAATCAAGTTTTTAGAAAGATATTTTTGTCTTATGGATTTAATGAAACGGAATTGCCGTCAATTATTCCAGAACAAGAGGTCTATAAACAATATGGACCTGAGGCGCCATTGATTTTAGACAGAGTTTTTTATTTGGCTGGATTATCAAGAATAGAATTAGGCATTTCAGAAGAGAAAAAATCGCAAATTAAAAAAATAATTCCTGATTTTAATAATTTTGAAGAATTTAAAAAAATTTTCAGGGATTACAAAAAAGGAGAAATTGAAGGAGATGATTTTATTGAAGAAATAGTAAAGCGATTAAAAATAAAAGAATACGAAGCAACCCGGATTATTCAAGAAGTTTTTTCAGAGTTAAGAAATCTTGAAAAAATATCCACAAATTTAACGCTTCGTTCGCATATGACTGCGACCTGGTTTCCCTTGCTTGCAAAAGCGCAAAGAAAAGAAAAACTGCCATTAAAATTATTTTCTATTGGCAAAAGATATAGAAGAGAGCAAAAACAAGATATTGAGCATCTTTTTGAAAGTTTTTCTGCTTCAATTGTTGTAATGGCTGAGGATATTACATTAGAAGATGGAAGGGACTTAACAAAAAAAATTTTAAAGGACTTAGGTTTTGAGAAAAGCGAAATTATTGCCAAAAAAACCACGAGTAAATATTACGCGCCGGGCATGGATTTAGAGGTATTTATTAATTTTAAGGGCAAAAAAATTGAAATTGCGAATTTGGGATTTTATTCGCCAGTATCGTTGGCAAAATACAAAATTTGGTATCCAGTTTTAAATTTAGGTTTTGGAGTAGAAAGAATCGCAATGGTTTTACAAGAAGCTAAAGACATAAGAAAATTAGTATATCCAGAAATGTATTCTTAAAAATGTAAAATGTAAATATCAAAAATATTTTTTATTTTTAATTTGTGGTTTTGATTTTTGTATTTTGATTTATTTATGATGGGGTGGCCGAGTGGCTTAGGCAAAGGTCTGCAAAACCTTTCACGCGGGTTCAATTCCCGCCCCCATCTCCAAATACGTTATATTTACATTTGTTTTTTTTGCGTCATTTATGAATGGATAAAAATTTTAATGAATTGAAAAAAAATACCAAGAAGATATAAAAAATTATTTTAGAATTAATACATAAAGTCAAATTTATGTTTAACAATTCTCTAAAAAAATTTATTAATAGAAAACGGGAGACAAAGGGAATGATAAATATCGATCCTTTGCAAGCTGGCGGAATTTTGACAGAGGAGGCCCGACGAGCTCTTATTGAATGGGGAGATGGATTTTCTGTCTGCGATTTTTGTCAAGGTAAATTAGAAGAAATAAAAAATCCGCCAATTTATGATTTTATCCGCGAAACACTGCCAAAGTTTATCGGAGCGGATGTTGTTTGTTTAACAAATGGCGCCAGGGAAGGAAAATTTATGATAACGCATGCTTTAGCCAAGTCCGGCGATTTTATAATTATAGATAAAAACGCTCATTATACGACCTATGTTGCGGCTGAAAGAGCTGGGTTAAAAATTAAAGAAATTTCTAATTCTGGTTATCCAGAATTTAAAATTGATGTGAATAAATATGAAGAGGCAATAAATGAAATTCAAAGTGAAAAAGGACATATGGTGCTTATTTTGCTTACTTGGCCGGATGGAAATTATGGAAACTTGTCTGACGCGAAAAAATTAGCAGAAATTGCGAAAAAATATAATATTCCGTTTTTATTAAACACGGCTTACGCTATTGGACGAATGCCGGTGAATATGAATGAGCTCGGAGCTGATTTTGTTATTGCCAGCGGCCATAAATCAATGGCAAGTTCTGGACCAATTGGTTTTATTGGAATGAAAAAAAAATGGGAAGAAATCATAATGAAAAAATCCCAATATTTCAAGAAAAAAGAAATAGAAAATTTGGGTTGCGCCGCTCGGGGCGTTTCAATTATGACTTTAATGGCTTCTTTTCCAAATGTTGTTGAAAGAATAAAAGATTGGCCAAATCAAGTAAAAAAAGCTCAATGGTTTTCCGAAGAAATGGAAAAATTAGGAATAAAACAATTAGGAGAAAAATCGCATCAGCACGATTTGATGTTTTTTGAATCAGAAAAACTCCATCAAATTTCTCAAAAACATAAACGAGGCGCTTATTTTCTTTACGAACAATTAAAAAAGAATAATATCTGGGGAATCAAGCCCGGTTTAACTAAAAATTTCAAACTTTCAACATTCGCCACGACAAAAGAAGAGTTGGAAAAGGTATTAAAAACCTTTGAAGATATTTTAAAAGAAAATTAGAATAAAAATTAGTTATGTAAATTCAATTTAGAAGCGCAACCTTGAGTGGTATACTCAAGGTTGTACATCTAAACAATACAAACAATTAAATCAGGAAGAAAGAGACCAAATTTATCTCTTTTTAAGACAGGATAAAAAATAAAAGGATTGACGGTTTTGTTTTATTGCCCCAAGCAGCAAGAAAAACAACAACATTGGATAATGGTTTGGAGAATGCCAGCATCAAAAAATAACTGAACAGATAAGCGCGCAAATCTACTTCGCTAAACCCTATGCTTCTTATCGGAGACCCAGAAACAAAAATGGCAATGGTTTAATCCGCTGGTATCTGCCGAAAACAACTAATCTTGACGATTGTGCCGAGCAACAAATCAATGCCGTCATTAAACTAATCAACAATCGGCCAAGAAAACGGTTTGGTTTTCTAACCCCAAATTAAATGTTTGAAATTGAAATGAATAAATTAAAATCAAAAAGTCGAAATTTCAATCATACTTTTAGTCGTTCAGTAAACC
>DYHM01000006.1 GCA_020724125.1 Patescibacteria group bacterium
TTTGCGCAGTAACAGCTGTGGTTATTTCGATAAATTCCTCCTTAGACTTAGGATCACGATAATATTCACCTAATAATACTCCGCCGCATTCAACTTGAACTTTCCTGCCTTTAATTATGTTATAGGTATTTTCAGCTATTTTCTTTATTGTATCTAAAACCTCTGGATTTACAAAAACCGTTACCTTGCCTTTTTTACTTTCTCTACTCTCGCCACTGGAAATAAGTTTTGCAACTGCTGGCATCTCCTTAATTCCTGGCTGAATTAACTTTTCCTTACCAAGAAATCTAATTTCAACTTCTTTTTCATTTTTTTCTTTTTTTTCAATTATATCTTTTTTTTCCATAGTTTTAAATTTATGATTTCAATAATTTTTATTTTTCAATAAAATTTTTTACTGACTCTAAAAAATTTTCTAAATAAGGTTTAGAGTTTTTAAGAAATTCATTTATTCTTTTCCAACGAATATCTAAATACTTATGAGCCAAAATATTTTTTAAAACCGTATAATTAGCCAATTTTTCCATTACTTCTTCGGAAAAAAAATCTAAACTACCGACTAAATATATTGCTTCTTTATAAGTTTCGGGAAACGCTCTTTTTTCGCTTGCCAAAATTATCTTACAAATATCAATTATAGCATTAATAATATTTTCTGTCAATCTTTCTATTTCCTTTCTTTTAAAACGGTCCCCATAGGTTTCATTGGTAAATTTTTCGAAATAATCAAAATCTTTTATTTCTTGCTCTAAAAAAATAATTCTTTTTTTCTAAATTTCTTTTTTCTTCCCCTGTTAATGAATGAGCATTTTGATAAATTCGGTAGTAATCATGAGCAAAACGCCGATAATCTTCCGCCTCAAGGGTGGCAATGAGCATAAATTTTAGAAAAAGAAAATAATCTTTCATTGCCAAAGATAAGCCCTTGGTAATAATTTCGGCCGCTAAATGAGTTGGCGCCCGATTTAAAACTATCAAGTCAACATTGTCAGTTTTAAGCAAATCAATTAAATCACTCCAAATTTTATTTTCTTGAGGATAATCTTTCTTTATTTCCCATTCTATTTCCTTAGAATCGGGTTTAAAATAAAACGGTCTTTTCTTTTTTTAAAATAATCTTTAATTTCTTTTATTTTTTCTTCATTGTTCAAGTTTTTCATGGTTTTTTAATCTTTCCTTCATTCATAAATTTTAAAATGTATTTTGCAAATTCTTCGAAAAGTTCAGTGTCCTTTTGAAGATATTGATAAACTATTTCAGGATCAATTTTAATATTGTGTATTTTGTTTTTTTATATCAAAGAGTCGGCTAAAATCCGAGAGGGTAAAAAGAAAAAGATTTTTTTTCTTTCATTTGTTTCATTATCGTCTGGCGGCGGAATACATTCGCATAATTAAGACAATTTTATACCAATTTTAAGATTGTATCAAACCCAAATCCCTCTTGGCTGTGTCTATAATGATATAGAAAGACGACGACTTCCCTTAAAATCTTATTCAATTTTGGGAATGTCGGGTTTTGAGAACTCCTCGGTTAATTCTATTTCTCCTAATCGTTCAATTTTGCCTAATAATTTAAGAAACCGGGCCTGGGTTTTATCAGAAGAGTTTTTAGTATGCTCAATATGAGAAATCAAAACTGAAAATTCCTCTTCAAATTTCATTGCCTCTTGTTGAGCCGCTTTCATTCCTTCTAAAATTTTTTTCGCTCCTTCTTCAATTTTTACCCCTTCCAAGCCAAGTAAAATAATTTTTAAAAAATAATAAAAAGAATTCGGCGAAACAAAATAAACCTTTTTATTATAGCCATACTCCAAAACCTCGGGTTGGTTGTGGGCGATTTCATAATAAACCGGCTCCGAAGGAACATACATTAAAGCAAAATCAACCGTTCCCTCTTGGGGAAGAATATATTTCTTGGCAATTTGGTCAATGTGTCTTTTAATGTCTCTGATAAAATCTCTCTGAAAAATTTTACTATTTTCAGGACCGGCTTCGGTCAGCTTGCGAAAGTTTTCCATTGGAAATTTAGAATCAATGGGAATAATTCCTTGATTTGTTTTAACAATAGCGTCAACAATTTGACCTTCTTTAAATCGATACTGTAAAAAAAAGTTTTGTTTTGGCAGGTATTGTTCTAAAAGGTCTCTTAAAATTTCTTCGCCAATGTTTCCTCTTAATTTTGGCGAACGAAGAAAGTTTTGAAACTCTTTAATTCCCTTTCCTATCTCTTGAACTTGACCCAGCTGATAAGCCATTTGAGAATAACCATCTTCAAATTTCTTCCGCAGGCTTTCGAGGTCTTGCTTGATAAGATTTAAGGGAATTTCCTCTTTTTTTTGACCCTCCTGTTGTTCTTTTAAGAATCTTTGGGTCTCTCTTTTAATGTAAAAGACAGAGATGCTAATCCCCACTAAAACACTCAAAAAAATAATTAGAATAAAAACAAAATCAGACATAGGATTCGAAATTTTTAATTTTTAATTTTGAGTTTTGAATGAATTTTTAATGATTTAATTTTGAAACCAAATTTCAAAAATTCAAAAATTCTAAATTCATTCGAAGTTCAAAATTCTAAATTCAAAACAAACGAGTTTTGATTATTGGGATTTGGGATTTTGGATTTGTTTAGAATTTAGGATTTTGGATTTAGAATTTATCAACTTTGCATTTTGATTTTTGGATTTTGAATTTTGTTTTGTATTTGTTATATTTATTATAGCATGAAAAATAAATTTTACCTAACAACCCCAATTTATTACGCTATCAGCAAGCCCCATATTGGTCATGCATTCGCTACTTTATATGCTGATATAATTGCCCGCTATCAAAAATTACAAAATCGGAAAGTTTTTTTTACCGCCGGCGCCGATGAACATGGCTCAATTGTTGAAAAAAAGGCCCGGCAAGCAAATAAAAATCCCCAAGAATTCGTTGACGAAATTGCGTTATTATACCTAAAAGCCTGGCGAGCTTTAGAAATTCAATATGATGTTTTTATCAGAACCACCTCTAAACAACACAAAAAGGGAGTTTTAAATTTTATTGAACAACTTTATCGAACTAACGATATTTACCCCGGCCTTTACGAGGGTCTTTATTGTATAAATTGCGAAAATTTTCTTACTGAAAAGGAATTAGTAAATGGTCTTTGCCCCGATCATCTTAAACCGCCCCAAAAAATAAAAGAGAAAAATTATTTCTTTCGATTGCAAAAATATCTACCTTTGATAAAAGAAAAAATTCTTAATCAGGAATTAAAAATTATTCCTAAAAGTCGACGAAATGAAATTCTAAATATCATTGAAAATGGAATCCCTGATTTTTCTATCAGTCGGGAAAAAGTAAAATGGGGCATTCCATTTCCTTATATTGATGGTCAAACAATTTATGTTTGGGTTGAAGCGTTAATAAACTATCTAACCGCTTTGGGTTTTCCAAACAATAAAAGGTTCAAAGAATTTTGGCCGTCCGATCTCCATATTATTGGCGCCGACATAAATAAATTCCATTCTATTTTTTGGCCGGCATTATTATTGTCAATTGGAACGGCTCTGCCTAAGACAATTTTTGTCCACGGATTTTTCACTATTAATGGTCAAAAGATGAGCAAAACATTGGGCAATATCATTGACCCAATGACTCTTGTTTCTAAATTCGGCGCCGACGCGACCCGGTATTTGCTTGTTTCCCAGTTTCCAGCTTCTGAACATGGAGATATAAAAGAGTCGGATTTTAGCTTAAAGTATAATACGGATTTGGCAAACGGCATCGGCAATTTATTGGAAAGAATAACTACGATGATTATTGATTATAAAAATGGCTTTTTAAAAAAAACGAATTTTGATAAAAATATAATTGATTCGGTTCAAAAAACTGAAAAGGATTATTTCAAACATATGGAAAATTACGAACTTTTCTATAGTCTTCAAGATGTATTCTTATTTATAAAAACCCTTGACCAATACATAGAACTTCAAAAACCCTGGGTTTTGAATAAAAATCAGGACACAAGGATTGATAAAGTTTTAGCCACGCTTTTATGGGGAGCGGAAAAAATCATTTCTTGGCTTGAGCCGTTTATTCCCTCAAAAACCTTAATTGTCAAGAATTACCTATTTAAAATGAAAAAAGGAAAACTGAAATTATCTGATGGAAAACGGGTGAGATTAAATTTATTCCCAAGAATTAAAGAAGAATAAAAATAAACGACAAAAAATCACCTTATCAAACCCTTGCATTCACTATCCTAAAATTTAATCGGATTTTACAAGGGGGCCGCGGCCTCTGTTATAATTTTTAATCTAAAAAAGGAAAGTTTAAATACCCTGACTGCGATTCAGTCGCAGGTGGTTCCGAAGTCAGAGATTCAAGGTTGAGGTTGCGATTCGGATTGAGGTTGGGATTCATCAGGGGTTGGAACAACCGGCTGCTCTATCTGTTGTTCTAATTAAGGTATCGGTTGTTTCTGATTAGACGAGGTTGGCGATTCAGAAGAAATTGGTAATTCCGAAGGAGTGGCTGGCTCAGAAGAAATAGGTGATTTAAACATTGAAGGTGGATTTACAGAAGCTGTTGTTCCACATTCGCCTTTCATCTTTATCCATTCGCCATTTTCAATCCACGCGCAATAGATTTCGCCAGTGGCTTTATCAATCATTTTAATTCGCTTAGCGGTTATTTCATCGGTCAAGATTTTTTCGACCACTATCTCTTTGGTAAACAACTTTTCAATCCTGGCAATTCCATTTTCAATAAAGAGCCCGAGCGAAGTTAAAGCTTGCTTGACTTTCTTAGTAAAACTTAAGGAACTCTCGCTTTCATCAGTTGATTCAGAGCCAGCCAGCGAGCCATTTGAATTGAGTTGAAGTTTTAATTCTTCAATTTGCTTTTGCTGTTCTTGAATCGCTTTTATTGCTACAATGTTTGCGACGTATGGATCGAGCTGGAGGATTTCATGACCATTAGCAAGGAACTCGCCAGATCCCTTGACAGCGTCAGGAAAAACTTCGGCAAATTCCTGGGCAATGAAATTGTAGTAAAACCTATCCTCAATATTGGGATGCAGAGTACGATACTCGTCTGTATAGCGGAACTTGACAGGATTAAGCCGAGAGAGAAACGAAAGTCCCTCAATCGTCTCGATATCCGTTTTAATGAAGAGATCAGAGTTTGCCAACCAGTCCCCAGCAGTAGTTTTGGAAGCATCTCCCTCGACCTCCAATCTATTTGTAATGGGCGCCCTCCCGATGCCGACATTGCCAAAAATACTCATCCCTCCTTGATATATGTTGTTTGTCGCAATGGCGTTTATTTCTGATTTACCAGAAGTCATTACTCCGTTGCCTGTGCCATCACTGGCAATAGCCACGAATAAACCATTGCCATAGATAACAGAGCGCCAAAAAATATTCACAGGGCTGGTTCTTGATGTCCAGTTTATTCCATCAGGCGAGGTCATTATTCTGTTGCCTATGCCTGAACTGGCAACAGCCACAAACAAACCATTGCCATAAGTGACAGAGTGCCATTCATTATCCACAGGATTAGTTCTTATCGTCCAATTTATCCCATCAGGGGAAGTCATTATCCTGTCGTTTGCGCCTACGCCATCATAAGCGACAGCCACAAATAAACCGTTGCCGTAAGTAACAGAAAGCCAACCATTATCTGCAGCGCTGGTTCTTGAGGTCCAGTTTATCCCATCAGGAGAAGTCATTACCCTGTTACCTATGCCCGAAGCAGCAACAGCCACAAACAAGCCATTACCGTAGGTAACAGATTGCCACCAAATATCCGCAGCGCTTGTTCTTATGGTCCAATTTATCCCGTCAGGGGAAGTCATTACTCTGTTGCCTATGCCAGTTTCAGCAACAGCTACAAACAAACCATTGCCATAAGTGACAGAGTGCCAACCATTATCCGCTGCGCTGGTTCTTATTGTCCAGTTTATCCCGTCAGGCGAGGTCATCACTCTGTTACCTGTGCCACTATCAGCAACAGCGACAAATAAGCCATTGCCATAGGTGACAGAATACCAGGCATTATTCACAGGGATGGTTCTTGAGGTCCAATTTATTCCGTCGGGTGAGGTCATCACTTTGTTATCCACGACATCACTGGCAACAGCGACAAATAAGCCATTGCCATAAGTAACAGATTCCCACCAATTATTCGTCGCATTGACTCTTATGGTCCAAGATGTTCCTTTTGATATTACATCGCCAACAACTTCTAATTTTACTCCTGGACTGGTCGTCCCAATGCCGACATTGCCAGCGGCATCAATCCTCATTCTCTCAATGCCGCCACCGCTCCAAAAAACAAGTCCTCCATCAGCGCCACCTATTCTTCCCTGCTCAACACCATCATTCTTGAACCGAACCATAGCATTGTCTGCGCCACCGCTAACATTAGAGTTTATTTCCATATACGCCGATTGTCCGCCATCTAATCCATCCACAGAATCAAGTAGAATAATAGCGTCACGCTGTATCGCATCCCCGCCTAAAACATTCAAAAGCTTTGTTGCTCTGGCGTCAATTTGACCAATGCTAACATTATTTCTTGCCATTAAATTGCCAGCCACGTCCAACTTTGCTTGAGGATTCGCTGTCCCGATGCCGACATTGCCGTTTCCATCCAATACCAATGACTGGTCTGGAGCGTCTAAATCTATATTAACCACAGAAGCTTCCCATGTAGGGTTTTCAAATGTCCCCCCATATCGTTGTATGAAAAACCTATTTGTTCCATCTCTTGCCATTGTAAGTGACGCCCACTTTGTTGCAAGGTCACCAGCTTTTAATCCGATTCGTCCATCAGCAACAGATTCCACTCCGAGAGCAAACTTATAATCATCGATATTTCTTACAATATGCAAATTAGCTCCTGGACTGGTTGTCCTAATGCCGAGGTTGCCAAAGGAGTCAATTCTCATTCTTTCTAAATTATCAGTATAAAATCCTAAAACATTAGGGGCTGGTCTATCTAAACCCACCCCTGAATCAACGATTGATAGTTTCCTTAAAGGCCCTGTTGTCCCGATGCCGACATTGCCGTTTCCATCCAATACCAATGACTGGTCTGGAGCGTCTAAATCTATATTAACCACAGAAGCTTCCCATGTAGGGTTTTCAAATGTCCCCCCATATCGTTGTATGAAAAACCTATTTGTTCCATCTCTTGCCATTGTAAGTGACGCCCACTTTGTTGCAAGGTCACCAGCTTTTAATCCGATTCGTCCATCAGCAACAGATTCCACTCCGAGAGCAAACTTATAATCATCGATATTTCTTACAATATGCAAATTAGCTCCTGGACTGGTTGTCCTAATGCCGAGGTTGCCTGCATTTGTCATTACCATCCCTATACCATCACCTGGTATAGCTGAACTACCAAAAGCCAACCCTCTAATAGGACCCCCACCGATTCCTTGGGTTCTAATTTGGTGAAACCCGCTGGGGAAATTTAAGAAAAGACCTATTCCAGAAGTATCCGCATCAGTAGATTCACGCCAAACTTGGTTGCCAACGACATGCAATCTTTGTTCTGGGTCCGTCGTCCCAATGCCAACGTTGCCTGTATCAGCCTTAACAATTAATTTATCACTGTTATCGCTGCCTGGGCTTGTTCTTAATATAATGTCATTAAAATCCGAACCAAGCGTTGTTATCCTTAAAGCAGAACCGTCATGATTAAATCCATATCCTTCCATTCCTGTGCCATTTTCAACCCTAACGCCAGGCACTGCTAGACTTGCGCTTTTTAGATGTAGCTTTACCGTAGGGTCCGTCGTCCCAATGCCAACGTTGCCTGTATCAGCCTTAACAATTAATTTATCACTGTTATCGCTGCCTGGGCTTGTTCTTAATATAATGTCATTAAAATCCGAACCAAGCGTTGTTATCCTTAAAGCAGAACCGTCATGATTAAATCCATATCCTTCCATTCCTGTGCCATTTTCAACCCTAACGCCAGGCACTGATAGACTTGCACTTTTTAGATGTAGCTTTACCGTAGGGTCCGTCGTCCCAATGCCGACGTTGCCGGAAGCATCTATTCTTAATCTTTCTGACCCTGCGGTGGAAAAAGCTAAAGTATCAACGGCTGGTCTAAAAATCCCTAAATTTGAATTATTAGTAAAGGAATAACTTGGCGCAGTAATTGTTCCATCAGGCGCTAAAAGCGGCCAGGATACTCCTCCTGCTTGCCAAGCGCCAACTCCTAAGGCATCTGAAGTTAAAACATAACCAGCCATGGCTCCAGTTGGCATCTTAAATCCAGCCATCTTGGTTGTGCCAGCCACATCAAGTTTTTCAGCCGGGCTTGTCGTCCCGATGCCGACATTACCATCTTTATCGATAATGAATTTTTCAACTGTTTGATTCCTAATTGATAAGAGTTTCGCTCCGCTTATTGTAAGATTTTTTTCAGTATCAAAGATATATCCTACTGATGTTGTTAAATTTTCTACTGGAGACTTTAATAAGGGTTTATTTAAAACAATCTCATCGTCTTTTGTATCTCCAATAAATAATCTGTTTTTATCACCAATTCGACCACGCCTAAAAGCATAACGAGTTTCAACTATGGTTCCTGATGTCGTAATCTTGCCATCAACCCATTCCGCTCCATTTACTAAAGTTCCTGTATTATTATTTCCCGAATAGTCGGCTGCTAATATCCCTGTTCCCTCATCTAAATGCCAGCCAGCTTTTAAATTTGGTCCTGGTTGCCCATAAGTTCCTTGTCCAGCATTATAATCAGCTGTAATTTGTGCTTGTGTTAAAGCTATATCATAGAGTTTTATTTCATCTATAAGTCCTGCGGCATATCCACCAGTTCCAGCGTCTCTTCTTCCTATCCATAACTCATCTGTTCCCGCAATAACTGGCTGAGGAGTTCCATGCGTTATTCCTGAAACTAAATTAGCGTCTTGATAAACTAACCAATTTGTTCCCTGCCAAATCAAAGCGTAATGATGCCAGTTCTCATCTGGGCTTAAATTATGCCGTTTAAAAGCATCTCCTCGCCCAATCATATCTATATAACCAGAAGGCCCTGCGTTAAAATAGGATAAATAACCATTTGTCTGTCCCCAAAATGAATTCTTTTTGCAAATAATATAAACATAATTACCAGGTGGAACATATTTTGCCCAGAAAGTAACACTCAAATTATTTTCAAGCGCTACTGTAGAACTATTTGGAATATTAATATATTGACTTATCCCATTAAACTTTACTGCTTTTCCTGGAACTGCTGGTCCTGGAACTTTGCCTTCTATCCAGGCAACGCCATTAACCAAAGTTGCTGTATGCCCATTTCCCGAATAGTCAGCTGCTATTATTCCGCTTCCTTCGTCAAAATGCCATCCTGCTTCCAGCCCTGATACAGGTTGCCCATAAGTTCCTTGTCCAGCATTATAATCAGCAATTATTTCTGCTTCGGTTAAAACCTTGCCATAACTTCTTACTTCATCTAAATCTCCATCCCAGGGCATTGTTCCATCATAATAAGTCCCTAATCTTCCATTATTGAGATTATTATAGCCCATATTAGCCATGTAGGTCGGTGTTAATCTTTGAACTCCATCAACATAGTAAGAAACATAGCCTTCATTAAAAATAACCGCTATATGATGCCATGTTCCATCGCTAATAAAATAAGTTCCTGCTGATGAAATATCGCTTGGAGCGCTTTGAGTATAAATAGATAAAGTTCCAGTCCCATTCCAGATAAAATGGTTAGCATTTACAGAAAATCTTCCTTTCGTTAATATAGAACCATAATAAGGGTGAATATGAGTAGTCTTAATCCAAAATAAATAAGTATGTTTTGAACTATGGTCTAAATTTTTAATTGCATTGCCTAAATCAACATAATCATCGCTTCCATCAAATCTTACTGCCTTGCCTTCGGCAGCTACACCAGTTACTTCTCTATTTTTTATCTCTCCAATCCCTCCTTCTTCTTGGTTCCCACTGGCTTCCAAAAGCAATGAGTTAATATTTACTCTCCCAGCCACTGAAAGTTTACTAGTTGGAGTTGGTGTTCCAATACCAACATTGCCGCCAAGGAGTTGGATATTGCCAGCTGATTCCAAAATGATATTGCCAGAACTAACAGTTTTAATAGAGATATTTGCTCCTTCGCGGTAAAGTCCTTGGGCAGTAAAGGCATAACCAAAGGTGGTTAATGGAATTCTGGGGGTCATCTCAGGATCAGCGCCAACTTTAATTGATAACCAATAAGGCTTGATAAAATCAAGATTAAAGGGTAAGACTGAACCTAATTTAACATTGAAATAACCATTGGTGACAGCGACTGAATTGTGAGTTTCTGGACCCCAGACCATATTTCCTCCAGTTGAAGCATCATAAAGCCGAAAAGTAAAGTTATAGGTTCCAGTTAAAGGATTGCCAGCCACATCCTTAAGCTTGCCGTGATAATTGATAACCTGAGGAATACCGGTTTGGGCTTTTAAGATCTGAACTACAAAAAGGGAGACAATAATGCCAAGAATGAACAGACTGATTAAAATTGAAATTGTTTTTTGTTTTTTCATAGTTTTTTAATTAAATTTTTTTTTAAAATTTACTCAAAAATGTCTTTTTTTTAATTTCTTGGCTTCTTCAAAAAAATTTTCCATTCTTGATGCTTAATTTTTTTTAAGCATCCGTGGATAATCGGCTAATTTTAAAACTTCTATAAACCTTGTTCCTAACTCAATCAAAGAAATATCCTAATCAAATTTAGCTTTCGCCTGCATTAAAAGTTCTTTTAGGTCGTATCTCTTTTCTTTAATGATAAAATAGATATCTATAAAATCCCTATCCCTTGGCTTTAAAACAACAGTATGGACCTTATCTACTCCAATATCATAGATACTTTCTATTTCCAGATTTTTAAATCTTAATCCTCTTTCAATTCTGGGAAATGGATAATAATTAAAATCAACTTTTAAAACTCCGCCGTTTTGAAAATGGAGAAAAAAACTATAGAGATCCATTACTCGCTTGGTCTTAATCTTTTCTAATCCCAAAATTTTCGATTGAGTTTTAAAAAATCTTATAATGGGATTAACCTCTTGTTTTTCGCTAAAAAAATCTAAATCTTCAGAAATTCGATGTTTTAAATAAAATTCAGCCAGCGTTGTTCCTTCCGCTAAATAAAATCTTTGGATAAAATATTTTTCCTTGGAAATTATTTCTAAAACTTTCTTTTAGGGAGGAGTTAAAATGCTTTTTTCCTTGACCATAATAAAAAACTCTAAAAACTCTCGATAGCAAAGGTTAAGGTTATTTTTAATTTTTTCCCAGCGCTTTCTTAATAATTTTTCACTAATTTTCTCTCCGGCCTGACCATAATTTATCATTTGCTCTAATCTTCAGATTTTGTAACCTTTTAGGTTTTCCTTTTTAAATTTTTTTTCATCAACCAACCAATTGTACATTTTCTTTTAAAGAAATCGGAAATCGGCTAATCGAAACCAGAAAACAGTAGAGAGAGCAGAAATCGGAAATCTGTTCTCTGTTTTTCGTTTTTCCTACCGATTTCTGATTTCTAACAACTGATTTCTGTAATCATTGTTTCGGATTTTCTATGTTGGTTCATAAAGCCACCGCCAATTTCCATTTTCATTGATAAAATAATTTTTTTCTTTTTCTTGTTTTATTTCCTTTGTTTCAATTATTTCAAAATTTTTAATTAAAACGATCTCTGTTGCATTTTGATAATTTTTTTTAGTAAAATCAGATTTCCAGTTATCTAAAATTTTAATTTCTGTTTGGAATTCCGGTTTCAATACTTTTAGCCCCTCTTTTTCTTTTTTGTCCCGCCAGGCATTTTTCTCAGCCAAATATCTTTCTTCCGGATAAATTGCTTTTATATCAGGATGAAAAATCTGATAAATTTTTCTGTATTGACGGTCTTGTTCATATTTTTCTAAATAGATAAAAAGGTTAAAAAGAGAATTATCTATCGCAATTTCTAGATATTTTCTATTGGCAACCGGGATAATTGTTTCCTTAAAAACGCCCGGACCTTTTATTAAAATTTTACCATTTTTAGAAACTTTTTCAAAGTGAAATTCTCCATTAGCATTAGTTTTGGTTTGTAAAGAATCAACAATAATATCTAAACCAGCAATGGGATTTCGCGAAACCGCCTCAACTACCTTGCCAAAAAGGGGCTGAAATTTTTCTTTCTTCTGAATAATTCTGAATAAGAATAAACAACTAAATATCAAAAGAACTATTAGTGCAGTAATAATTATTTTTCGTTGTTTCATAAACTTAAGTTTGAAAATTGATGCCGCGTTAAATTCAAATTTTAAAATCCTAAATTCTAAACAATATCAAAACTCAAATGTTCAAAATTCAAAATTTTTTATTTTTGTTTTGGATTTTGGAGATTTTGATTATTTGGATTTGTTTAGGATTTAAAATTTAGGATTTTGGATTTAGAATTTTATTTTTTTTAATTTGCTTAAAGACAATTAAAATTATTATTAAGACAATTAAAATTATCCCTAAAATCAGAAGTTTTGTTTTTAAACTAAGTTTGCGCCATTGATTAGCTATTTTCTCTGCCAGACAAACTTTCTCTATTTGAGGAGGAATTTCTAAAGAAGCTAATTTTGCTCTTTCACTTTTTTCTCCATTTTTTATTACTCGGCCATAGACTATGTGCTCTCCTGGTTTAAGAAGAGTTGCCCTTATTCTTATTTCCCACTTACCTTCATTATCACTAGTTGTCTTTAAAAGAATAAAATCAGAATAAATCTCCAAAAGCACTGTTGTTTGAGATAGGGTTTCGCCTTCAAAAACAATATCTTCTTGGTCGATATAGACCTTCGTCCCTAACTCTATTGGTTTTTCATTTACGATTACAGAAACAAGAGGAGAAAGAGTGGCAGGTCCGGTTGGGATTTTAATAATTTCTTCTAAGGTTGGAAAGGCAGGGCAATTCGGGCACTCAAGACAAGAAGGACAAAGCCCTTTTTCTGGGCAAGACGGCCAAGAAGGACAAACCATTCTTTCTGGACATGGAGGACAAACGCCTCCTTCTGAACAGGATGGACAAGATGGACAAGATGGACAAGAAACTGAAGGACAACAACTTGAACAACTGTTATATCCCCCACCTCCACCACCGCAATAACATCCCGGACAAGTGGGGCAAGAAGGACATCCCGGATCTTGTAAATAGAAAATTGCGTAAGTTTCTTCGGTGGCGTTGGCTGGACTCGTATGAATATCAGAGGCCTTAAGTTTTATTGGCACTGCTTTATTGGCTGTAAAATCTCCTGGCTCAATTTCAATAAAATAATCTGAAGAATCGCCGGAATAGGTAAAACCAGGGCTGTTTTTGGTGTAGGTTGTGGTATCTACCTTAACTTCAACCATGTCAATGTCTACTCCCCGACCAGCGTCTTTAACGTGAAAGGTGATATTAGTTGTTCCTGGAGTAAAATAAGCTCCCTTAGCTGGATTATGGTCGGTAAAATAAGGACGTTTAGTATCAATGGTAGTAAAAGTATAATTGTCAGGAGTCATTATATTGGGAGTAGGAAGAGGATCGACGTTATCATTGTCACTGGAGTCATAAATAGAAACATTAACAATTTCGTTTTCTTGAAAATCACCAGCCGGATTAACAGTAATTTGATAACCATAAGTAAAGCCATTTAAAGTCAGAGGCGTAGCGCTTAAAAAAGCGCTGGCGCAACCTGATTGACAGAATTTTTCTCCTTTAACCGTAATTCTGACCGTTGAAAGATTAACCCCGGTTCCGGTAATTCCACCCTCAATATCAACAATGTTAAAACTAACATTAGTATCAATTGCCACGCCAGTAGCATTTTTTACTGGTGAATAATTTTGAGCGTAAGGGGCCCAAATATCTGGTTCAGTTGTAAAAGAATATTCAACATCATCCATTTTATTGGGTCCGGCTGGGTTTTGAGAAGGACTGGCTTTATCTTCGCCATCTTCTATTTCTACTTCATATTCAGTATAGTAATCCCAGTTACGAACCCCAGGAGGATTAACTGTAACTAAACAATCATTTGTTCCCCAAGGGCCAGAGCAAGAAAAAGAAGCGTAAGAAGTATAATCTTGCCAACCTTCTCCTTGTTTTTTAACTTTTATTTTTAAGGCGCTTGTATCAACCCTGGTTTCACCATCCTTAAAATGAAAAGTAAGATTTTGTGTCACTGGAACATTAGTTGCTCCATCATCTGGATTAAAAGTATCAACATAGGGTTCGGCTGTGTCTGGCCAGAGATGCCAATAACTATCTTCAACGCTTTGCAAAATATCTTGAGCTGATTCATTGTTGATATTTGAATCAGTGGTAATACCAGCGCCTAAAAACTCAATGTCAACAAAAGCAGGATTACTTATATTTCCCTGATTAACGGTTTTTTGCCGAATAACTTTAAAGGTAATAGTGCCAAAAACGCCTTCACTAACTCCGCTGTTATAAACACCCGAAGCTGAATAACCGGTTAGTCTAATAATGCCATTGGTTGTATCAATGGTATTTCCTGTTAAAGGATAGGTTTCATAAAGTGTTCCTGGTTGGATTTGAACTCCAGGATTAGGCAAAGTATCCTGGACCTCTAAATAATTTTTATCGTAGTAAATAATGACATTAGCAGAAATGGTATTGGTATTGTTTGTATTTATTCTAATTTGGGCAGTAAAGGTTTGGCCGACAAAATAATAATTATAATTAGCTGGATTGCCAGTTCCGGCATCGCCAGTATCATCACCGCCAGTTGAAGGACTAACTCGAAGCTGAAAATAAGGAGCAGTGGGCTCAGCCGCTTGCGCTTCGCCCAACGGAATTAAATTCAAAACTAAAAATACAAGGGTGAAAATTCCAATTAAAAATTTTAAATTTTGGCTTTTCATTTTGTTAATTTGTTAATTTGTCAAATAGTCAAATAGTTAAATAGTTAATTTGTCAATTGTTAATTAAGGTTCTCCCCAAACATCTAAATTTTTAATTGTTATCGCTAAATCTATGGAATTGACAATATTGTCTTGATTTAAGTCTTCTCTTTCAACCCCTAAACCTTGGTCTAATTTTAGAACTTCTATGGCAATATCAATAGAGTTAACTAAATTATCGCCGTTTGTTCCATTAACATCGCCAGCTAAAAGATAATCTGTCTCTCCATTAGAAAAGTCAACGGAATTAGAACCAGCGGTCAAAACAATATTTGCCTCTTTGTCTCTTAAATGGGAATATCCTTTGGCTGTCAAATCATAAGCTCCTGGAGAAATTCCCGTTAGGGCTAAGTTGGAATATTTTCCATTGTTATCTGTATCTACGATTTGAGAGAATAGGGGAATGACCTGACCTGGATTTCTTACCTCCACCGTTAAATGAGCATCAAAATTACCAGTTGCTGGAACCCTCATTTCTGGAAGCGCTTTGAGATTTAAAAAGATAGTTTCTTCGGGATAGAAAAAACCATGTTCAATTCCATAACCAGGGCTAATTGATTCTCCTCTTAATAAATCACCGATAAAAGATTCTAATTTAAAACTAGTAGAAGTAGATTCTATTTCTCTCGAAGGACCTAAATCGTAATGGGGAATTTGAAAATTAGCGCTTGTCGCCGCCAAAACCTTCTGAGAAATTAAGGTTATTATTAAAAGGAAAAAAACTAAAAACTGATAATTTTTTTCCTTCTTAGTAAATAAATTAGAAATAACCTTAACCATATTTACTAAATTTACTAATAATTTAGCGAATTTTCCCAAAAATAAGAATAGATAATTATCCCCAATCCCAAAGAACTAGTTATGTAATAAATCACGAATTTGAAGCTCTATCTTAATAACGCGCAGTTCCTTGTTTGCCAGATTGATATCAACAATTTTTAACAATTAATACTATAACCAAAACTCTATTGCGAAGTGATAAATTTGCGATTAATTCAGTTAGGTTGCATAAAGCGGGACAATTGGAAACAACTAACCTTGATAGTAATAATTGTTGACTAACGATACGTTAAGGTGTAAAATGCTTAACGTATGCAAATA
>DYHM01000075.1 GCA_020724125.1 Patescibacteria group bacterium
AATTTGATTTAGAAGCTTGGCTGCCTGGTGAAAATAAATGGGGAGAAATAACCAGTGCGTCAAATTGTACTGACTATCAAGCTTAACGACTTAATATTAAATTTAGAGAAATTGGAGAAAAAGGTGAAAGGGGTGAAAAGGGAGAAAAAGGCGAAAGGGGTGAAAAGGGTGAAAAGGGAGAAAAGGGTGAAAAAGGGGGAAAAACTGAGTTTGTTCACACCTTTAATGCCACTGCCTTGGCTACTCCCAGATCATTAATCTCCCAGATCATTAATCGCCATGTTGGAAAATTTTCAGCAGGTTGATGGTTCGATTGTTGTTCTGTCAGTCTTCCAAAAATATCTTGGCAAGGAAAAAATAATACCAGTTTAGAATTTCTAATTTCTAATTTTTAAATAATTTTTAATTTTAAAAAATTCAAAATTCAAAATTCATTCGATCTTTGATTTTTGGTTTTTTGTTAGACATCTATTCAAAATTAAAAATTAAAAATTTATTGTATTTGCGTTTTATTTTGATATTATTTTTTATAATGCTTTCTTTTTTTAAAAACTTGTTTTCTTTTAAGATGTTTTCCAAAGTGTTTTTTAAAAAACAGAAATTTTTGTTATTTTTAGCTTTTGTCTTTTTGTTTTTTCCTTTGTTTATTGGGGCTGTCGATCGACCATGGTGGGCGTCTCCTCCGGGTTTCAACCCAGCGGTAGATATAGGGATATTTGCCGCAGAACGCGCGGCAAAAGGAGAAAGCGCGGGAGAGATAGCGTTCGGAGGAATAGGAACAATTCTTGCCACTTTATTACAATGGCCCTTGCGGTTTTTTCTTTGGCTCGGCGGAGGATTAATCTGGTTAGGCAGTATTTTTATTCAGTTTGTGGCGAGCAATCCTTTTAATGTTCCTTTTACCAAACCAGGCGACGCTCCTAATGGCAATCCTATAATCGCAATAGGCTGGACATTGACGAGAGATTTTACCAATATGCTCTTTATTTTAGGATTTGCTTATATTGGTTTAGCCACTGCCTTGGGTTTAAGTAATTTCAACACTAAAAAAGCATTTGGCAATATCTTGATTGCCGCTCTTTTAATTAATTTTACCCCGGTTATTTGCGGGGTAATTGTTGATTTTTCCAATATTATTTCTAATTATTTTTTAGTTGGTTTGAATTTTGACGAAATTCCTCAAAGTTTTACCGAACACCAAGCTAATCTTGTCAAAAATTTTAAAGATGTTTTTACAGATTGGGAAATTGCCGTTCAGGTTATTTTTTTAATTACTTATGGTTTATTAGCAGGCATATCTCTGCTTCTTTTTGCCTGGATTTTGCTTTTTAGAGGACCAATAATCTGGATTTTTGTCATTCTTTCGCCTTTGGCTTTTTTCTTTTGGATTTTCCGCGATAGCATTGGGCAAGCCAAAGAATGGTGGGGTCTTTGGTGGAAGCATTTTCTTAATTGGAGCTTAATCGCTATTCCAACCGGTTTCTTTTTATATCTTTCTAAACAGACAATAGTTAAAGCCGGCGATTTGGTGGCAGCTGGCGGTAGTGGCGCCTTTACTTTGGCTCCTTATTTTGTCGCTATTATTTTTATGGTCTTCGCGCTCTTTTTAGTTTTTAAGGTAAGCGGTATTGGCAGCGCCGCGATTTTTGCCTTGGGCGGCGCTGTTCTCGGCTTGGCGGCGGGAGCCACTGCCGGAATAGCCCAGCATGCCAAGGGCGCTATTGGAGCCAGATGGGATAAAGCGCTGAAACCAGGAGATGAGGGTTATGAAGATTGGAAGAAAGAAAACAAGATAAACAAGATTCGGGATATTGCAGGCAAAATTAGCCGAATGGCTTTTGGCGGTCAAAGCGAAGAAGAGAAAAAAAAGTGGGGTGTAGCAAGTGGACTAGTAAGAACGCTTGGAGCTCCTTTTACCCTCGGCGCGACTTTTTGGGCAAAGCCAGCCTTGCGCTCTATTTCAGCCGGAATAGAAGAAAGCAGCAAAAAGGAAATTGATGAAAAATATAAGAAACTTAAAGACGCGTCATTAGAAACCCAAGTAACTGCGTTTAGAAATGCCCTGCCAGGTTTTCTTGGCAGTAAACAAAGAATCGCCGCTTTAAGAGCCCTTCAAAATAGCGGTAATCTTGGGGATGCGGGTCTTTCTGATAAAGAAATTATGACTACTCTTCAAGATGTCTTAGAATTTTCACCTAACAAAATGGAAAATTTGAAGCTTATTAATCCTAAATTAACAGCTCGGGTAGTTAATAAAATGGGATGGTTAAGTAAGAGCGCTCGAGAATTAGCGGGAGTGGATTTTAACAAAGAAAAGGATGAAAAATATAAAGGACTCGATGTTTATCGTTCTGAAATTGTTAAAGATGATCAGGGAAATATAATAAGAGATGCGCAAGGACACATAATGACAACTCTTGTTAAAGAAGAATTGGATCCATTAGAAGCAAAATTAACCGCCAATATAAAACCTAAACACATAGATTTTCTTACTCCGGACGCGGCTGTTCGATTAGTAGGAAATGAATCTTATCATAAATTTGGTAATATTTCCGACACCCTGTCAAAATTAATAGAAACACATGGCGCAGGTAAAATACTTAATCCATTCATTAAGATAAAAAACGAATTAACCAACACTGCGGAATTGATTAGTGAGTGGAATGTTCATCTTCCAAGATTACAAGAGTTAATGGAAACAAGGAGAACGTTAGAGAGAGAATTAAAAGCCGCGAAATTAGATAAAAATACACAACAAAGGGATCGATTAAATCGAGATATATATAATATAGATAATGAAATAGAAGGAATAGAAGGAATAGCCAGAAGAATAACTGAGGCAAATATAGAATTTTATGGAGAATCAATCGCGAGATTTTTTGAAAGTTCAACTGGTCAGAGAATAGGAGTGAGTCTTGGACCCAAACGACCCGTCAGATTTTAAAATTTTTGTATTTTGATTTTTGCATTTTTATTATTTATTTTAGACTTACATTTTGAATTTCGAATTTTTAAAGTTTAGT
>DYHM01000076.1 GCA_020724125.1 Patescibacteria group bacterium
AAATTTTACAAAAATTTTACAAAAAGTTTAAAAATTAAACCAAACGCGTAAGTCCTATATTCTTTATTTTAATTGCCTTTCCTTTAATTAAGGTCTCGGCAACCTTCTTTCTATCTGAGGTGAGAATTCGTTGAAGAGTGGGTAATAAAGGAGTCGAACCTTCCACCCCTGCTTTACCGCGCCCGACTTCGCCTTGACGATTGGGCACAGAAGGAATTGAACCTTCGACCTCCATTTTATCAGAATGGCGTTCTAACCACTGAACTATGTGCCCATTTAACGAAGTCAAGGCGCCCGGGTCAGAGCAGCGTTATAACCGATGAACTAATTGTCTAAATTTTAGTACGGGATAAAAGGTCGGGACGTTCTGATAAACAATCTGACAAACAATAAGATGGTCGTCTATTTATTAATATTCCCAAATGAATTTTTAGTAGTATAATTTAATAAACGTAAAAATCTTTTTTATTTTTTAAAGAAAATATCATCAGTGATGATAGCAATTCTAATCAAAAAATCAAGAGATTAATCATTAGTCATTTCATTAGTTATTTCATTTCTATTTATTTCTATTCTATTTATTTCTATGCCTTTTTTAATTTTACTAAGACATATACTTTCGCAATGGAATGAAGAAAATCGTTTTACTGGTTGGATGGATGTGCCCTTGGCCGATGATGAAACTTATAAAGCGAAACAGCTGGCGGATAAGATTTTTCAAATTAAAATTGACAAAATTTACACCTCGCCGCTTTTTAGAAACCAGGATACGACAGCAAGATTATTTGAGAAAAATAAAAAATATCCGATTTTCATTTATCTTGATAAGAATAAGATGCAAAAATGGGGACATTATATAGACATCAGTAAAGATGATGTTCCAGTTTTTGTTTCCGAAAATTTAAATGAAAGATACTACGGAAAATTACAGGGAGAAAGTAAAGATGAAGTAATAAAAAAATACGGCGAAGAAAAAGTTCATCTTTGGCGAAGGAGCTGGGATATCGCGCCCCCGGGCGGCGAAAGTTTAAAAGATGTTTTCAAAAGAACAATTCCTTTTTACCGAAAATACATAGAAAAAGATTTGAAAGAAGGGAAAAATGTTTTAATAGTGGCGAGTCACAATTCTTTAAGGGCGATAATAAAATATATTGAAAAAATAACCGATGAAAAAATTATTGACATCGAAGTTCTTTATGGGGGAATAATAAAATATGAATTTGATGAAAAATTAAATTTAAAAAACAGGGAAATTTTATCTTAGAATTTTCAATTGGTTTTGTTTTTAATTTTTTGAGTTTTCCACAGGTTGACAATGTTTTTGAGAGTGAGAAAATAAAATCGAAATTTTAAAAAATTTTTGCAATTTCAATTTTCAAAAAATTTACAAATTGCAAATAGGGGAGGCCGACTATTTGCGTATCGTTTTTTTTAAAACATAAGAATAATAAAAAGGAAGTCGTAAAATTTTTCTTTTAAATTTTTTTAAAGAAATTTTACGCAAAACATTCTATGGCTAAAAAAAAGACAGCAAAAAAAACAGCAAAAGCAAAAAAGGAAAAGAAGTAATAAATATTCTTGAGAAGATTTACCCTGTTAGAAAACCCTACTTGTTTTGTATGGCAAAGATGGCATTTCGAACATTTCTAACCGGGTTGCTGCTTTAGTCCCCCCTTTACAAAGGGGGGACTAAAAAATAAAATTGTTTTTTATATTTTTATAACACAAAATTAAGGAGTGATAAATTGAAAAGTGGTGAAAAATAAAAAATAAAAAATTATGACACTAAACTTTTTTAAAAATAAAAATTTAATAATCATAATTCTTTTAATAGTTTGTTTTGTTTTAGCGGCGTTTTTAGGAACCTTAATTTATTCCCAATATTCCCAAGCTAAAGAAAAAACGATTGAAAAAGAAAAAGTAAAAACAGAAGAAACAGAAGGGCAGGGAGCGGCGGAAAAAGTTCTGGATTACATCAATAAAAATTTTTTAAAAGATTCAACCAAAGCTGAATTAGCGGGAAAGATTGAAGAAAAACAAGGTCTATATAGTTTTAAAATTAAAATAGGGACTGAAGAATTTCTTGCCTATGTTACCAAGGATAAAAAACTTTTTTTTCCTCAAGTAATTGATTTAGAAAAAACACCTGACCAGGGTTTAAGCAAGGAAACAAAAGAAGAAGAGACCACATTAGGTTATTTTTCTGTAACAAAAGACGAGATTTGTAAGGAAAACGACAAACCCTTGATTTATTTTTTCGGCGCTTCGGGTTGTCCTCACTGTCGCTGGGAGCATCCAGTAGCGGAAAGGGCAATGAAAAAGTTTGAAGGATTAATTTCATTCCATAATAATATGGATTCTCAAGCTGATATGGAAGTTTTTTCAAAATACAGTAAGGGCGGAATACCCACATTGGTTTTAGGTTGTAGGTATTATCGGGAAGGTTCAGGTGAAATGTCGGGCGAAGAAACGGAAATTAAGAATTTAACCGCTTTGGTTTGTAAATTAACAGGCAATCAACCTCTTAAAGAATGCGAAAAAGTCAAAGAACTCATTGAACAAATTAAGAATTAAAAATGAATGAGGCAAATAAAATAAAAATTTATTCTACTCCCTTTTGTCCTTATTGTGTCAGTCTTAAACTCTTTTTAGAAGAGCGAGGTATTAAATTTGAAGAAATTGATATTGCCAAAGATGAAAAAGCGGCTCAAGAAATAATGACAAAGACCAATCAAATAGGGGTGCCAGTGCTTGAAGTTGGCGACCAAATTATAATAGGATTTGACAAAGAGAAAATCTGTAAATTATTAAAAATAAAATAATAAAAATAAAACTCCCAACCCCACTTAAGGCGGGGTTTTAAAAATAATAAAATTTCAATTAAACTCGTAGAATTAAAGCTAAACTCGTAGAATTAAA
>DYHM01000077.1 GCA_020724125.1 Patescibacteria group bacterium
AAAACCACAGAAGCCAAAATACCAATAATAGCAATGACCACTAATAATTCAATTAAAGTAAAACCTTTATTCATAGAATTAAATTGTTTTATTAAATAAATCCGACTTTTATTAAATAAATCCGACCTTTTTAGGTTTATAAAACCATAATTAGACCGTTAAATAATTCGTGATTCGTGGAGATTCGTGTTATATTCGTGTTATATCATTTTATACGAATCAATGTCAAATCAAGAAACAAATCAATACGAAAAGTAATTATTCAACATTCTCATTCTCAATATATTATTATTTTCTCTTTTTAGAATAAAAAGTCAAAAAAGTTTTCCCCAATTGAAAATTTTTAAAATCCTTCCATTGAACCTAATCCTATTTTAAACAGAGGAATAAAAATAGCAATAGCTAAAACGCCAATCCCTAAACCCAAGAAAAGAAGAAGAGATGGCTCTATAATAGCCGAAAGATTAGTGGTTGCTCTTTCCACCTCGTCTTCGTAAAACTTGACGACCTCCATTAAAACCTGGTCTAATGTGCCGGTTTTCTCGCCTGTGGCAATCAATTGAGTAACAAAAGGAGGAATTTCTTGGGGATAATTAACAAAAACAGAATTGATGTTTTGTCCCCGTAAAACTTCTTCCTGGGTTTCTTTTAAAATTTCTTTATAGGTTAGATTTCCTATTATTTCTTGAGTAATAGTAAGGGCTTGGGTAATCGGTAAGCCGGCTGAAAGCAAAACCGAAAAGTTTTCGCTAAAACGAGACAAATATATTTTTTTGGTTAAATCGCCGAAAAAAGGTATTTTAAGAATTTCCCGGTCGTATATTTTTTTAAAAGCAAGGGATTTTTTAATAGTAAGAAAAAAAAGCGAAAGGATTGTCAAAAAACCAACCAAAATAAGCCAGCCGCCTTTTTTAATAAAATCAGAGCCAGAGATGATTATTTGAGTGCTCCAGGGAAGCTTGTCTTGAAAATTTTCAAAAAGTTGGGTTAAATTAGGAATAATGAAAAAAGAAACCAATAAAGAAACAGCGATAAAAACAAAAATGACAAAAATTGGATAAGTCAAAGCGTTTCTTATTTTTTGATTAAGCTTATATCTTCTTTCTAAATGGTTAGACAAGTAGTTCAGGGATTCAGCCATTCGTCCGCTTACCTCGCCGGACCTTAGAATGCTAATTGAAAAAGAATCAAAGATTTCAGGAAACATTGAAAATGCCTGACTAAGAGTTCTGCCTCGTTCAATCATTTCTCCCATTTTCAGCACTTTCTCCCGAAAATCGTTGTTTTCAATTTGAATCACCTGGGCCTTTAAGGCCTCAACCGGCGAAATGGCCGCTTTTAACATTATAGCCATTTGACGAGTAAAAATGACAATATCTTTAAGAGAAATTCTTTGCCAGGAAATTTTTTTCTCCCAAATTTTTTCTCGACTAATTTGTTTTAACGAAGTAGTGTATAAGCCGTATTTCTCTAAAAGATCTAAGGCGCTTTTACGAGAAACCGCCTCAATAATTCCCTTGCGGACTTTTCCTTCTTTAGTTCTTGCTTTATAAGAAAAACGCATAGTAATAAATTTAAAATGCAAATATCAAAAATCAAAATGACAATTTAGAATTCAAAATTCAAAATCCTAAATCCTAAACAAATTCCAAATTCAAAATTCAAAATTCAAAACAATTAATTTCTATCAATTTCTGCTAATTTCTATTAATTTCTTGCTAATATTAGTTTTAACTTTTGATTTGTGATTTTGATTTTTGATTTTTGGTTTTTTGTTAGACATTGATTAGAAATTAAAAATTAGTCATTAGTATTTTTTATTACAATCTTATTTCTAAGTCCTTAGGACTGAAAGAATATTTTAAGGCCATTTCTTTACTGATGAGTTTCTTTTTAACCAGATCGGATAAAGAAGCGTTAAAAGGAATCATTCCTTCTTTTTTGGAGGTTTCAATAATAGCCGGTAATTCGTGAATTTTGTTTTCCCGAATTAGATTAGCCACCGCAGACGTATTAAACATTATCTCGCAGGCCGGAATAACTTTTTTATCAATTCCCAAAAGCAAACGTTGAGAAATTACGGCTAATAAAGAACTAGAAAGTTGGGCCCGAATTTGATTTTGATGTTGAGGCGAAAAGATATCAATTATCCGATGAATGGTTTGACTGGCTGAATTAGTATGAAGGGTGGCGAAAACCAAATGACCGGTTTCAGCCGCTGTGACAGCAGTGGAAATTGTTTCTAAATCCCTCATTTCTCCCACCATAATGACATCCGGATCTTCCCGAAGACTGGAACGCAAGGCCTGGCTAAAGCTTAAAGTATCCTCATAGACTTCTCGTTGATTAATCAAAGATTTATCAGGTTGAAAAAGATATTCAATTGGGTCTTCAATGGTAATAATATGCTCCCTTCTGGTGTGATTTATTTTATCAATCAAGGCGGCTAATGTTGTAGATTTTCCTTGAGAGGAAGCGCCGGTCACCAAAACAAAACCTTGTTCAGCTTCGGTAATTTCTTTAAAAATCAATGGGAGATTTAATTCTTCAATTGTCCTAATTTTTTGAGAAATAAAACGAATAGCAATAGCAATTCCGCCCTTGGTAAAATAGGCATTTATCCGGAACCTAAATTCTTTATTTAAGCCATAGGCGAAATCAATTTCTTTTTCTTTTAAAAATTTCTCTTTTTTTTCATTTCCCAATAAACAAAAAACTAATTCTCGGGAATCTTCGGAAGTAATAATTTTCTCTTTTTCCAAAACTGTTAAATTTGTGTTAATTCTTAAAATTGGCTGACTTCCGACTGAAATATGCAGGTCTGAAGCTTTTCTTTCTATGCCAATCTCCAAAAG
Organism: Patescibacteria group bacterium; assembly: GCA_020724125.1. Taxonomy (GTDB): domain Bacteria; phylum Patescibacteriota; class Minisyncoccia; order Minisyncoccales; family CG1-02-41-26; genus DYHM01. The sequence continues at coordinate 2,856 of DYHM01000077.1, forward strand.
TCGATGAAGTTGTTGATGATAGTCCATAGTTTAATTAAATTTTTAATTTTTAAT
>DYHM01000078.1 GCA_020724125.1 Patescibacteria group bacterium
TTTAAAAAACCTTATAAATAAATGGTTTATATGGCATCAATTTGCTAAAATTCACAAAAAACTTTATTAAACAACATCTTTATTATATCAAATAAAACCATATCAAAAGAAAAATGACTTTATGGAATTTCTAATAACTTTTTTTAATACAGTTTTATATCAACCTCTTTTAAATATTTTAATTTTTTTATCTACTCTTTTGCCAAATCAAGATTTTGGAGTGGCAATTATTATTTTAACATTGTTCATTAAATTACTCCTTTCTCCATTTTCTTTAAAAGCTATCCGTTCTCAAATCGCTCTTCAGGAACTCCAACCTAAAATAAAAGAAATTCAAAAAAAATACAAAGAAGACATAAATCGGCAATCACAAGCGATGTTAGAGCTTTATCGAAAAGAAAAGATAAATCCATTTTCTTCTTTCCTGCCGCTTCTTTTACAATTGCCAATTCTTATTGCTCTTTATTTGATTTTTTTAAAAGGATTAAAAGGGTATTCAAATTTATTTTTTTTAGGAATAATTGATTTAAATCAATCCAATTTAGTTTTGTCTTTATTGGCGGGAATTTTTCAATTTATTCAATCAAAAATTTCCTTGCCTTCTTTTTTAAAAAAAAGTGAAAATTCATCTGAGAAATCTCAAAAAAATAAAAATTCTTCTGAAATAATTCAAGAACAAATGACTTATATTTTTTCTCTTCTTAGTGTCTTTATTGTCTGGCAGTTAGGTTCAACCATTGGTCTTTATTGGATAACCAGCAGTCTATTTTCTATTGGAGAACAATTATTAGTAATAAAATCAAGGGTTAAAAAAATAGATAACGTCTAAACTTAAAAACTCATCTCTAGTTTTAAATGATTTTTACAAAATATCTTTTTCCTTTTTGAATTATACTGCCGCCTTTAACCAGTTTCTTGTTTGAGTCTATAATTTTTCCGTCAATTTTAATTCCCCTTTCTTCAATCAATCGCCGAGCTTCACCCTTGCTTCTTGCAAGTTTAGCTAGGACCAAAACCTCAATAATGTTTTTATTCGCTAATTTCATTTTTGTCATTTGTTTAGGCATTTCTTTTTTTTGGAAAAGTTTTATGAAATTTTCTTGAGCTTTTTCTGCTTCTTTTTTAGAGTGATATGTCTTAACAATTTCATAAGCAAGTCGCATTTTAACATCGCGAGGATTTTCTTTTTTATCAAATGACAAATCTGTTAATAATTCAAAATATCGCTCAAGTAATTTATCAGAAATAGACATTATTTTCCCATATTGGGAATCGCTATTTTCAGTAATGCCAATATAATTATTTAAACTTTTGCTCATTTTTTGTTTTCCATCCAAACCGATCAAAAGGGGCGCCAAAAGAATATCTTGTTCCGGTTTTCCTAATTTTTTTTGCAATTCTCTCCCGGCATGAACATTGAATTTTTGATCACTCCCTGCTATTTCTAAATCAATATTCAATACAACAGAGTCGTAAGCTTGCATTATTGGGTAAAAAAGTTCATGAATCCCTATATTTACGCCATTTTTTAAACGTTTTTGAAAATCATCTCTTTCTAAAGTTCTGGCTACGGTAAATTTTGACGCCAATTTAATAAATTCAGCTAAATTCATTTTTGAAAACCATTCGCTGTTTTTTCTAATTTCAATTTTTGAGGTATCTAAAATTTTTCCCACTTGATTAAAATAGGTCTTAGAATTTTTTTCAATTTCTTTTTCTAAAAGCATGGGCCTTGTTTTTAAAGCCCCAGACGGATCCCCAATTCTTACAGTAAAATCACCAATTATAAAAATAACATGATGGTTTAAATCCTGAAGAATTTTTAATTTTTTCATTGCTACCGCATGCCCTAAATGTAAATCAGGTTGAGTTGGATCAGCGCCGTATTTCACTCTTAATTTCTTACCAGAAAACAAGGCTTTTTCTAAATGAGCCCGATTGATTATTTCGCTAACGCCTCGATCCAATAATTCCTCAATTTGTTTTTTATTAGCGGAAGTTTTCATATTCAAAAATAAAACAATTATTTCTCCAACAATTTTTCAGCAGAAGGATTTGTCTTTTTACAAAATCCGCTTTACAAAATTTGCATTAAGCCTCATATTTTAGGGAATCAATTGTCTTTAAACTCCATAAAATAAACAATTTCTTCGTCCAGTTTTTCTAAATCCAACAAAACCTTTTCTCTTCTTGGTTGCCAGCCGGCATTTCGAAAATCTCTTTGAAATGATCCGCATTTAATCAAAACAGCGTCATCTATTTTTATAAAAGAAATCTGTTCCAGTTTAAATTCTATTTTTCTTAATCTAGACCAAGCGCCCCTTTAAATTCTTTCTATCTCGTATTTTGACTTACCGCCCTTAAGCGCCTCGTGCCACTTTTAGAAAGTCCGTTTGTCATCATTGTACTTTATCTTTTCCATAGCCAGAATTAAACCTACACAATCAAATTCATTTATAGCATTAGCTGCAGCTTCACTATCGTTTACAATAACTTGATGATTACTGGTGTTGATTGCGTACGCTTTAAAATCCCATGGGATTTTTTTAACACCATCAAATTGGGTGTTGCCGTATTTTGGTCCAGGGATTTTTACAACATCTTTTAAGAGTTTTTCGCATAAAAATTAGAAATACCGCCCAATCCATTCCATTTGTCGCCACTGCTTAAATTTCGTCTCTTTCATTTCTAAAATAGATTTTCTTCCATCCCAAAAAATTGGGATATTTTTAAATCCCTTAGAAATTCCTTGCGCTATTTTAAAAAAGTTTTCTTTTGTCATTTTTTCCACCAAGTGTTTAATTTTATATGCTTAATT
>DYHM01000079.1 GCA_020724125.1 Patescibacteria group bacterium
TCGCCAAAGTTTTGCGAAGCAAAATTTAGGCGGGTAAAGATTTAGGATTTTGAATTTAGGATTTTTAATTATTATTGGGATTTGATTAGGAATTAGAAATTCGTCATTAGGCATTTAATTCCTGGTTCTATTAGGTCCAAAGCCATTTTATTTTTTCTAATTTTGTTTTGGCAAAAATTCTTAATAAATTTTTAGTGATAAAGAGAGCGGAAAAAAGATTAACCAAAATTCCCAAACTTAAAATAAGGGCGAATCCTTTGACAAAACTTGTTCCAAAGAAAAACATTATAAACGCGACAAGCAAGGTTGTGACGCTACCATCTCTAATTGCCAACCAGGAACGGGAAAATCCTTTTTCAATGGCATGAAAAAGATTGTCTCCTCCCTTTATTTCTTCCTTTTCTCTTTCAAAAGTCAAAATATTAGCGTCAATAGCCATGCCTATAGAGAGAATAAAACCAGCAATGCCGGCCAGGGTTAAAGTCACTGGAATAAGTTTGAATAAACTTAACAAGATAAGACAATAAATTAAGAGACTAAAAGAGCTTAAAAAACCGGGGAGCCGGTAAAAGATAATCATAAAAACAAAAATGGCTAAAAATCCAATAATTCCCGCTTTCAAGGATTTCTCTAAAGAAATTTTACCCAAAGTGGGACCAATTGTGTTTTGCCCGATTAATTCAATAGGCGCGGGCAAGGCGCCAGCGTTCAAATTACGAACCAACCCCTGGGCTTCTTTTAAAGTGAACTTGCCGGTAATGACGGCCTTGCCGCCAGAGATGGTTTCTTTAACCATCGGCGCCGAAATAAGAGCGTTATCAATAAAAATTGCCAATCTTTTATTAATGTTTTTAGCGGTTAAATCCTTAAAAATTTTAGCCCCTTCGGAATTAAACTCTAAACTGACTATTGGTTCAAAAGTTGTTTCGTCAAAAATCAAAACGCTTTTTTTAAGATATTTCCCGGTTAACACGGTTGGTTCAAAATAAAAATTTTGTCTTAATTCTTCTTTTAATTTCTCCTCGTCTAATTCTTTTATTTTTGCTTCCGGTATTTGTTTTTTTAATTCCTGAAAAACCTTTTCAACTTCTTCCTCTCTCTTTTTTTCTTCTTTTTCTTCCTGAAATTCCAGATAAGGAGTTTTTCCTATCATTTCAATAGCTTCTTTAATGTTTTTTATTCCCGGCAATTCTATAATTAAACGTTGATGGTCGGTTTTTTCTTCAATTCTCGCGATGGGCTCTTTTACTCCGAAAAAATTTATTCTCCGTTCAATTACATCCCTTAAACCCTGAAGGGTTTCAGTTTTTTCTTTTTTACTTAAATTCTCAGTTGCTTGAAATTTAACTTCGTAAATTAATTGACTTCCCCCCTGAAGGTCTAATCCTAATTTAAAGGGTAATTCCGGGACGCGAGGCATTTTTAATTGAAAATCAAGAAAAGAAAATTGAAAAGCGTTAAACCAATCGATTCCTCGATTCAAGTAATTTGGGAAAATTAGCGCCGAGCCAATCAAAGATATTATCAAAATAAAAATTAAATTAAGCCAAGGGGTTTGTTTCTGAAACATAGATTTTCGTCAATTACTGTCAATTTTTAATAATTCAATAATCTTTTCGGCGAATTGACGAGCAGATTGAGGACCGTCGGCCGTTACGATTTTTCCGTCCACAACCATTGGTTTTTCTTCATAACTTGCGCCTTCTTCCTTTAAAATCTTTACGGCTGATTTATCCAAGGCATTAGACCAAACCGTCGCTTTTTTGTTTTTTAAGACGCCGCTGCGCGCCAAAATAGCCGGCGCGACGCAAATTGCTCCCAAGACCTTATTTTGTTTAAATGCCTCTTGGCTAATTTGATGAGCCTTTTCATTGTCAATGTATTCGGCCGCTCCGCTTCCGCCGACAAAAATTACAATGTCAAAATCTGAAACCTTTAATTCCTCAATGGTTAAATCAACTTTTACCGTTCCTCCGAAAATGCCAACCGCCTCTCCCATTTTTTTGCTGACTAATTTTACTTCAGCGCCTTTGGTCAAAAAAATATTTCGAGGAATAAATAATTCTTCATCGCGAAAATCCTGAAAAGGAATAACCATCGCTATTTTTTTACCAGTTAAATTTTTTTCAGTCATTGTTGTTAATGGTTGATGGTATAATTGATTTTTCCGAAAGATTTAAAAAATTCTTCTTCTTAAAAATTAGATAAGTTGAAATCCCCAAAAAAATTATAGCAAAAATAAGAATAAAAAACAAATAATGATTTGTTGAAAATTGAGAATCTTTATTTCTTTCGAACATATTTTTTAATTTCTCTTTGAAAACGATCCCTGGTTTCTATAATGGCGACGTGAATTTCTTCTTTTACCGCTTCGGCTCGTAAAAATTTTCTTCCCGGTAATTCCACATTAACCTCAGCCCTGAAAACAGGACCTTTTCGGTGATGAGAAGTAATTTTTTCTATTTCACATTTGGCTATCAAGGGAAACTTTTTGTTATGAATAAACTTTTCGCAATCACTGATTTTTTCTTTAAGAAAATTTTCAAGTTCTTGCGTTAATTCAATATTGGTAGCTTTAATAATAAATTCCATAAAGTAAATTTTAATCAAGGAAAATCAAATTTAAAAAATTTTGGTTTATACTTATAATTAATTTTGTCATCCACATCTACGAAGCCGGTTTTTATCAGGCGGGCATTGATAAAAGTTTTATTTTGTAAATACAAATAACAAAGCAAGTTATTTTCGCTATCGTATTTTAAGTTAAGCGGCGCGCAAAACTTTAGTTCTTCCATAATCTATCTTTATCTGTCT
>DYHM01000080.1 GCA_020724125.1 Patescibacteria group bacterium
CGAGGCAGGGCTTGTCCAAAATTCCAGCCAAAATCCAAAAAGTGAAAATTGGCGGTATGTATTTGAAAATATCCGAACCGATTTCATTAACGGGCTTGGCGGGCGGAATTCCCCCCAGGCCCCCCTTCCGCCCGCCTCGCCCGAAAGCGGAAGCGAAAAGGACGATTTCAAGTTTTTCGCGGGCGATAGCTCGCAAGGAAATTATAAATGATTTTCCTTTTTGGCGGCAAATTCTTTTTTAAATTTTAAAAACCAACTCCCTTTTTTCTTATCCCACGGCCTAAAACCATCGACTTCAAAAAGATATTCAGAACCTTCATGTTTTGCGAAAAAAGGAATTGACTCGTATGGTTGCCTCTTGAATGACTTAAAGTGGCAATAATATACTGACTTTCGCTAATTACCTTGAAGTTTTTTTCTTATTACTGACTTTCAGTAAATAGATTGTCCCTCTAGTTACTTGAAATCCTTTATCAAATTAAAAGGAAATACAAAAAAAGAGCTTCAACCTAATTACCGAAAGTCAGTATGTGGGGGAAAGGATAATATTCGTCTCCGTCCCAGTTGATATACTCAATCAAATCAAAAGGGATTCTTCCCACCGGATAAGCTAAAACTTTTTCCTCTGTATCTTTATGGTCTGTAAATTTCCAGTTGTCACCTCTATCTCTTTTAATATATTCGGGCATACTGATAAAAGCTTCCACTCCTTTGTGATACAAACCCCCTTACCCCTACTTTGAACCAAGGCGATATTCCTTTTTTCGTAGTATCAATATCGGGGTATGAGTCCATACGTTTTATATCACGAATTATTACCTCGCAATGAACACCATATTGATTTTTCCGTGGTAATTTATTCTCAAATTCTTTTCTGAATTCTTCACGCCGTTTAAGAACCAAAACAGGATCGGGTTTTTGAAACTTTTTAATAAGCCATTTTCCTAAATCAATAAGGGGCGAGAATATAAGATTTAGTATTTCCATTTTCTTTTCGACAGCACATTATTTAGAAGAAAATAACGTCGTCTGCTCTTGTAAAAATTGCTTTATTCTTTGCTTTGCTAAATCGCAATATTTTCTATCAATATCGTAACCAACATATTTTCTTTTAGTTTTAAGTGCCGCAATACAAGTAGTTCCTGCGCCAACAAACGGATCAAGAACAACATCGCCTTCAAAGGTGTAAAGTTGAATTGTACGATAGGGCAATTCTACTGGGAAAGGCGCTGGGTGTCCCACTTTTCTTGCTCGTTCTGCGGCAAATTTCCAAACGCTTTTTGTAAATTCCAAAAATTCCTCTTTTTCGATAGTGCTTTTTCTTTTGTGGGGATTTAAGCGAGTAAATGTATCTTTACAAAAAATAAGAATATATTCGTGGATATCCCGCAACACTGGATTATTTGCTTTTAGGTAGGTCCCCCAAGCTGTAGAAGGGCTAGCGCTACTTCCTTTATCCCAAAGAACCTCGCCTCTCATCAGAAAACCAATATCGTGCATATCTTCAATAATGTAACTATGAAGTGGCAAATAGGGCTTTCTACCTAAATTCGCAATATTTATACAAGCTCTACCACCGGGGACTAAAACCCTGTACGTTTCTTTGAATACTCGTTTTAATAATTCTCTGTATTCTTTGAGAGATAAATTTTCATCATATTCTTTACCAACATTATAGGGCGGTGAGGTGACCATCAAATGAACGCTATTATCCGGAAGCTCTGACATAGTTTCACTACTTTTACAAAAAACTTTATTGATGTTTTGGGAGGCAATTTGATTTTCTACATATTCAACATCTTTACCATTATCCAAGCCCTCATAAAGTTTGCTGTTATAAAACTTTGACGAATCATGGTTAATTCGCCCCGGCGCTCCAAAAGCGCTAGTTTGTGTTCCATTTTTTCTTTTAGAATCATAGTATGTCATATTAATCTTCTTTCCAGTAATCCACCCATCTTTTATATGGGTTAAACTCTATTTTTGTCTTTTTCCACAATATTTCTATGGCCTTGGCGTCTTTGTCCTTAACTAAACTTGATAGCGCTTCTTTGGTAATTTCCGCACCCCTTGGATTTGTTCCCGGTTTTGGAAGTTGAATATAATTTTGTCTCCCCATTCGATCAAATAACTTTCGCTGAGATTCTAATGGAATAAAGTAAAATCCTCCCACGCTCCCCCAATTTATCTGTACAAGTAATAAATCGTAGCTGGGATAATAATTTTTACGAAATTCGTCTGCTTTTTGGGCATCAACTGTCCAAACTAGCTTGACCCCTCCAAATCTAGTACCAGTTATTGTTTTAATGGAAATGGGTACCTTAAAAAGTTTAGCATCAATTTCTGGTTCTGTTATGGGAATTTCTGTCTCAACATTTTCTTTCCCAAATCTATAAATAAGTAGTGCAGTAATAATCTTTTCGCGTAAAGAACCGACCTCCATTCCGATTTTTCCAGCTCTCGAACTTTCCACTTCTGCTAACTGAAATAAATGTGGCAGGCGGTTTTTAATTTTATCTATTATTTTTTCGTCATTAAAAATTTCTATCAGTTTGCTTGACATATTTTTATTTTATTAAATCCTCAATTGGAACGCCTAAGGCTTTGGCAATCTTTGCCATAACAAGCACAGATGGTTTTTTAATTACGCTACTTTCAATTTTTGTTAGAGTAGTGTATTTAACGCCGGATTTCTTGGCGAAATCCTCTTGGGATAAATCCTGTTTTGCCCGGTATTTTTTTATATTTTCGCCTATATTATTTTCATTTGCCATATTTTCAATAATTTGATAGTATGATAATGTAGTAAC
>DYHM01000081.1 GCA_020724125.1 Patescibacteria group bacterium
CCAAAAACAACGACCTTTATAAATCAGTCCAAACCATAAGACCGGAATGGGTGATTTTAATCGAGGGCGAAATAAAAGAAAGACCAAAAGAAATGCTCAATCCAAAAATCGAAACCGGGAAAATAGAATTAACGGTTGAGAATATTGAAATTTTATCAAAAGCAAAAACCCTGCCTTTTGTCATTGATACACTGGGTTATGAAATAAATGAAGAAAAACGACTTAAATATCGCTATTTGGATTTGCGACGGGAACGACTGCAAAAAAATTTAAAAGTTCGGCATCAAGTCATAAAGTTTATTCGCGATTATCTTTCAGAGCAGGGCTTTATTGAAATTGAGACGCCTCTTTTAACAAAATCCACGCCCGAAGGAGCAAGGGACTTTGTGGCGCCGTCGCGGCTCCATCCTGGAAAGTTTTACGCTCTCCCTCAATCGCCTCAGCAATATAAACAACTTTTAATGATTGCCGGAATAGAAAAATATTTTCAGATTGTTAAAGCGATACGCGACGAAGATACAAGAGGAGACCGTCAACCAGAACATACTCAACTTGATTTGGAAATGAGTTTTATAGAGCAAGAAGATGTTTTGTTTTTGATAGAAGATTTATTTACGAAATTGACAAAAAAGTTATTCCCGGAAAAGAAAATTTCTCAAACGCCTTGGTCAAAAATTAGTTATAAAGAAGCAATGGAAAATTATGGAAGCGACAAACCAGATTTGAGAAAAGATAAAAATGATCCTAATGAACTTGCGTTTGGCTGGATAGTTGATTTCCCGCTTTTTGAATATGATGAAAAAGAAAAAAAAATCGCGCCAATGCATCATATGTTCACTGCTCCGCGAGACGAGGACTTAAAATTGCTTGACACAGATCCATTAAAAATTACAGGCAAACTTTATGATATTGTCTGCAATGGTTCTGAATTGGCCTCGGGAAGCATAAGAATAAACAAGCCAGAAATTCAGGCAAAGGTTTTTGAAATTATTGGAATGAAAAAAAATGAATATATGGAGAAATTCGGTCATATGCTTGAGGCATATGAATACGGCGCTCCAATACATGGCGGGATTGCTTTTGGCATTGACAGATTTATTGCTATTCTCCAAAACGAACCAAATATCCGCGAGGTTATCGCTTTCCCTAAAACAGGCGATGGATTTGATTTAATGATGAATTCTCCAACCGAAATAACCAAAGAACAATTAAAAGAATTACACATTAAAATCGAAAAACCAAAAACCAAAAATCAAAAACCAAAAATCAAAACAATGACAATGTAAAATTAAAAATGATTAAATTGAATTTTAAAAAGTTAAATGGTTTAGTGCCTGCAATTACCCAAGACCATAAAACAAACGAGGTCTTAATGCTTGGTTTTATGAATGAAGAAGCTTGGCAAAAAACATTAGAAACTGGCAAGGTTTATTATTTTAGCAGAAGCAGAAACAAACTCTGGCTTAAAGGAGAAACAAGCAATAATTTTCAGATAGTTAAAGAGATATTTGTTGATTGCGACAACGATACTCTACTAATAAAAATTGAACAATTAGGCAAAGCCGCGTGTCATAAAGGATACAAGTCATGTTTTTATCGCAAATTAAAAGAGAATAAGATCAAAATAATAAGTAAAAAAATTTTTAATCCCAATAAATTATATGGCAAAAAATAAATTAAAACTTGGTATACCAAAAGGTTCTTTGCAAGAATCTACTATAGCAATATTCAAAAAGGCTGGTTTTAATATTTCAGTTAGTGAACGTTCTTATTTCCCAAACATTGATGATTCAGAAATTGAATGTATATTAATAAGGGCTCAAGAAATGTCGCGATATGTGGAAAATGGTGTTTTAGATTTAGGTTTGACTGGAAAAGATTGGATTTTAGAAAACAAATCAGATGTCAAGAAAGTAGTGGATTTAGTATATGCGAAGAGAGGTTTAAATAAGGTAAAATGGGTATTAGCTGTTCCGAATAATAGTAATATTAAATCCGTTAAAGATTTAAAAGGAAAACGAATTGCAACAGAGGTAGTTAATTTAACAAAGGAATATCTTAAGAAAAATAAAGTTAAAACAGATGTTGAATTTTCATGGGGAGCAACAGAAGTAAAACCGCCAAAATTAGTAGATGCGATTGTTGAAATAACCGAAACAGGCGCTTCATTGAAAGCAAATAACTTAAGAATTATAGATACTATTTTAGAATCAAATACTGTTTTAATAGCAAATAAAAACTCTTACCAAGATAAATGGAAAAAAAGAAAAATTGAACAGATTTCTTTACTTCTTAAGGCGGTTCTTGCAGCTGAAGAAAAAGTTGGTCTTAAAATGAATGTTGAAAAGAAGAATATTCAATCAGTGGTTAAACTTTTACCTGCCTTAAAAAATCCCACTATTTCATCATTAGTAGGTAGCGGTAATTGGTTTGCAATTGAAACTGTAATTGATGAGAAGATTGCGCGAAAGATTATTCCTAAGCTTAGAGTTGCGGGCGCCAATGGAATAATTGAATATTCTTTGAATAAGATTGTGGAATAATATTTTTTTGTTTTTTTATTTCATTGTATCGGAATTTCAATCCGTTAATGGATTAAAATTCTGTAAACTTGATTTTTAAACAAATAAAACTCAAATGTTTCAGATTTAGAACTTTTTTTCTTGTTTTAAATTTGTTATTTTAAATCTGCTCGCCCGGCCATCTTTTGTTTGCTTTGTTGTTTGTTCTTAATTTGTTGATTAAACTACCCCGCCGACGGAGCGGCGGGGATTTTCCCCATAATGCTCTGTCG
>DYHM01000082.1 GCA_020724125.1 Patescibacteria group bacterium
GGTGCACTTTTAAAATGGTTTGTATTTATAAAGAGTTATGGAATTAACTATAAATTCAGATTAAACAAGTCTAATAGTTACTCTTGTACAATATATTCCCTGTCCATTTTATCGGAAAGTGAAGAGAGAAAATTTGATCTTCCATTGAAAAGATTGGTAAGGTTTGAGAATGCCTCTTTATGCTCAAAATCAGAGAGCTTTGCCGTATTTATTGCATCGAAATATCTATCTTGGGCTTCAAGTAAAGAACCAGAAATCTCAGAGATAAGCCCAAGATTATTGTAGATATTGGAAAGAAAGAGGTAAAGCTCTTTTTCCTCCTTTGGCGAGATTTTCTCCTTAAGCCTTTCTTTACATAAAGATTCCGCTTCTTTAAATTCACCTTTTGCCAGATTAAAATTCTTAAGTTTAGAATCAGCACAGGCAATATTATAAAGCACTGTTTTGTCCTTATTAAGATTCTCAAATTCATTCCTTGCCTTCTCGTATTTTCCTTTAAGGTAATAGGCTAAACCAAGGTTGTACGAAAGCTGAGCCACAGTGTATCCATTTTTCCTTGCATCCTCATATCCCTTTATACTTGTTGAATAATCATTAAAGTTATAGAAGGCAGTATCTGCAAGGTTATAATGTGCTTTGCCAAAATGTGGGTCTTTAAAAACAGCAGAGGAAAAGGCTGACAAGGCATCCATATATTTTCCTTTATCCTTTAATATTTCTCCGAGTAGGTTGTAAGCAGGAGGATAACCTTCATTTTTAAGGACGGTTTTAAGCTCTTCCGTTGCTTTTTCAATATTTTTTTCTTTTACCAGAGAGAGGGCAAGTAGGTATCTTGCTTCTATATTTTTTGGAAACGCTCTTAATATCTCTTTCAAAGGAGGCTTTCCTATTTTAAGCTTTCCTTCCTCTATAAAATATCCAGATGCCTTTGTTACAATCTCTGGATTAAGTGGTTTATTTTTTAAATGGTCAATTAAAAAACGATGGAGGCTTATTGTCTTATCATATTGTTTATTTTGAAAGTAGAGTATTTGAAGAAGTGATATAACAGAAAGATTAGAAGGAAAGGCTTTTAAGGCACCATTCTCAAGATAGGAAATTGCTTTTTTAATCTCTCCCTCTTTGCTAAAATATCTTGATAAAATAAGATATGCGGGAATGCTTCTTGAGTCTTTAGAAAGAATCTTCTCTGCCGTTTCCTTTGCTTTTTCCCACCCCTCTCTCTTTAAGGTAGAAGAAAAGATGTAGTTATGGGTAGCTTGATTATTTGGGTCTATCTTAAATGCCTCCCAAAATATAAAAGATGCCTTATGAGGGTCGTTTATGGAAAGATATGCCTCACCAAGCTGATGGTAAAAAGGGAGCTTTTGGTTTTTTAAAAAGACAAAATTTATCCATTTGTTAAACATATCCTCGCCCTCTTTAAGCTTTCCTTTTTCAATTTTCCCAATCGCACTTTTTAGCTCTTTATTCGGATAGATATAGAGGAAGCCAAAAACTCCAATTATACCAAGGATAAGCAAGATAAAAATTGGAATAAAAACAAGATTTTTGTTTATCTTAATGGACTTTTTCGGTAAGGCCGATGCGGCTTTCTTTTTTACATCTTCCTTAAGGAGGGCTCTCATCTCTTCTTGTTCTTTATTTGGTGTTTTATCTTCAAGGCTTTCAAACCCAGTTTTTTCTTCTTCTATTTCTCCTTCCTCTAACTCCTGATATTTTTCCCCTAGCTCCTGATTTCTAATTTCTGACTTAATGGGTTTTTCCCTCTCAACTTCTGGTAATTGGTAATTGGGTATTTTATCTTCTTCTTTTGTTTTTTCCTCAATCTCAAAAAATGGAGTTTTTTCTTTTTTTTCTTCGTAGGTTTCAAATTCTACTGGTTCGGAAACTGAGATAGGCTCTTCCTTTTCTTCCAATTCTTCCTCAAATTCAAAAGATGGGGTTTCCTCTTTGTTTTCAGGCTCAGTTCTTTCTTCTTCTATTTCTTCCTTCTCTAACTCTTGCTCTATTGGAATTGGCAATTCCTCTTTTTCCAATTCTTCCTCAAGCTCAAAAAATGAGGTCTCCTCTTCGATTTCCTGGTGCTCTGGTGCTCTGGTGCTCTGGTGCTCTGTTACCTCTAATTCTTCTACTAATTCTTCATCCTGTATCTCTAATCCCTCTTTAATAGATTCTGGCTCTTTTTCAATTTCAGAAAGGAGTTTTTCAATTCTCTCAACAGGTTCAATGGGAATTTTAGATTCTTCTTTTTCCGTTTCCTTTGTGGAAAGCTCCTCTTCATTTATTTTCTCTATATCTTCACCAAGAAGCCCCCTTATCTCCTTTAAGATATCATCAGGTTCTTTCATTGATAAAAAATAGCGGCGCAGGGATTCGAACCCCGGACCCTACGGATATGAGCCGTACGCTCTAACCAACTGAGCTACACCGCCTTTACTATTACCCCCTATAAGATATTAGTATAAACCCTTATTTTTCAAAAGTCAAGTTTTGGTATTCTGGAACTTACCCATATCTTTTTGGCTAAGTTTGAATTTTTTGCTAAAAAAGGCCCTTTTTGGTTAAAGTGAGAGTTTTTATAAATTACAGAAAGGTAAATTTTGTTTCTTTTTTTGTTTTGGAATAAGATTTTTGTGTTATTTCTAGTCAAAAACTTGGGGATTATCTTCATTGTTTGTTAGTTTTATCTTTATTCCTAAGGGAGTGTATCAAAATAACTACTACTTTTTTTTGACTTTTAGGTGATAATA